>JAUYJB010000015.1 GCA_030688605.1 Hyphomicrobiales bacterium | reverse complement strand
GCCAACTCGCCGCGCGAGGCCATGTCGCGTCTGGAAGGCATGATCACCATGGGCGGCTATTCCCTGCCGTCAAGGACCATTCGGGAAATGATCGTCTCCTCCGTCGACGTGGTCATACAGGTGGAGCGTCTGCGCGACGGCAACCGGCGGATCACCCACATCTCGGAAGTGATCGGGCTGCAGGGCGACGTGATCACGATGCAGGATATCTTCGTCTACGACATTCTGGGCGAGGACGAGAATGCCCATCTCATCGGCCGTCACCGCTCGACCGGCATCGCCCGGCCGGCGTTCTGGGAGCGGGCGCGGTACTTCAACGAGGAGAAGAACCTCGCCGCGGCTCTGGACTCCGCGGAGGTGATGGACATAGACGGTGGAGGCAGGCGTGATTGATCAGTCCGCCCTTCAATACATCCTTGTCGCTTTGATCGCGCTTGCGGTCGGCGGCATCACCTATGTTTTCGCCGCGCCGTTTCTGTCCGGGGAGCGGCGCGCGACCAAGCGGGTACGCAGTGTCTCCGGCCACGCGGACGTGCAGGTCCAGCGCGGCAAAGGGGCGGACAGCGCAAGCCGGAGGAAGCTGGTTCAGGAGACTCTCAAGGAGATTGAAGGCAAGCGCAAAAACCTGAAGAAACGGCTCACCGTCAAGCAATCGATCGCGCAGGCCGGCTTCACGTTCAAGGTCCGCAGCTTCTACCTCGCAGGCTTGGCGCTGGGCCTGGTCGTGGCCCTAGGCCTAATCTTGGTGGCCGGCGGTTTGCTGCTGCCCGTCGCCGTCGCCTTCGTCGCCGGCTTCGGCCTGCCGCGCTGGTTCCTGTCATTCATGCGCAAGCGGCGCCAGAACAAGTTCCTGGAAGACTTCCCCAACGCCATCGACATCGTCGTGCGCGGCGTCAAGGCCGGTCTGCCGATCAACGACACGCTGCGCACCATCGCGGCGGAGTCCGCCGAACCGGTGCGCTCGGAATTCCGCGAAGTGATCGAAGCCCAGGCGTTCGGGCTTCCGATCGGCGAAGCGCTGGGGCGCTTAAATGAGCGGGTGCCGCTGCCCGAGGTCAATTTCCTGCACATCGTCATCACCATCCAGTCGCAATCCGGCGGCAACCTAGCCGAAGCGCTCGGCAACCTGTCGAAGGTGCTGCGCGACCGCAAGCGACTCAAGGGCAAGATCCAGGCGATGAGCCAGGAGGCCAAGGCCTCGGCGGCGATCATCGCCGCCCTGCCGATCGCCGTCATGGTCCTGGTTTACGTCACCACCCCGGGCTACATCTCGCTGCTCTGGCAAACCCAAATCGGCCAGGTCATGCTGGCCGCCTCGGCGTTCTGGATGACCTCCGGCGTGATGGTGATGCGCAAGATGATCAACTTCGATTTCTGACGGTGCCGGCGCCATGACTTCGATCGTTCGGTTTTTCGAGGAACTTAAGCTTCTGTATCAGCCCGAGCTGCTTTTCATCGGCTTCGTCGGAATTGCCGTGTTCGCCACCATCCTCACCTTGGCGCTACCGATGTTGCAGGGCGACAGGTTGCACGCGCGCATGAGAGCGGTGGCCTCGGAGCGCGTGGCGATGCGCAAGAAGGAGCGCGCCCGGATGTTCGAAGAAGCCGCGCGTCCCAGTTTGCGCCGCTCGCCGAAAAGCTTCATGAAGATCATCGTCGAGCAGTTCAATCTGCAAAGGCTGTTCGAGGCGGAAGACCTGCGCGAGAAGCTGCGCATGGCCGGCCTGCGCGGTCAGGCGCCGCTGGTCACGTTCCTGTTCTTCCGCCTGGTTATGCCGCTGATCCTGTTCCTGGCGGCGCTGTTCTATCTTTTCCTCGTCAACGACTTCAACCGGCCGCCGCTGGTGCGGCTGCTGATCGCGACGGGCGGCGGATATCTGGGATATTTCCTGCCCAACTTGTTCATCGTCAATCGCATCCAGAAACGTCAACTGTTGCTCTCGCGCGCGTTTCCCGATGCGCTTGATCTGCTGCTTATCTGCGTTGAGTCCGGCATGTCGATCGAAGCCGCGTTCGCCAGGGTGGCCGATGAAATCGGCACGCAATGCATCGAGCTCGCCGAGGAGCTGATGCTGACGACCGCCGAACTGTCCTATATTCAAGACCGCCGCCAGGCCTATGAGAATTTCGGCAAGCGCACCGGCCTTTCCGGCATCAAAGCGGTGGCGACGACCTTGATCCAGGCCGAGCGCTACGGCACGCCCTTGGGCCAGGCGTTGCGCGTCATGGCGCAGGAGAATCGCGACATGCGCATGCAGGCGGCGGAAAAGAAGGCGGCCGGCCTGCCGCCGAAGCTGACCGTGCCGATGATTCTGTTCTTCCTACCGGTCCTGTTTGTCGTCATTCTCGGCCCTGCCGCCATCCGCATGATGGAGACGTTCAGATGAAGGGGACGCTCTGAAGCGGTTCCCGGCCGCCCCGGTTGGATCTGGAGCGGTTCCCTATAACCAGGAACCGCTCTAGCGGCTCTTTTCCGTCTTGTTCCTGGCTTCCAGCTCCTGCAGCTTGGCCCAGTTCTTCGGCTGGCTGAGCAATTGCTTCAGATAGGTCGTGTTGCTCGACACGGTGGCCTCCGGCAGGGCCGCGCGCGCAACCTGTTCGGCGTCGTCGAATTTTCCCTGCAGGCCGAGGATAAGGGCGAGGTTTTCGGCGACCTCGCGGCTTGCTTGCGGCTGCTCGGCCGCCTTGCGCAACACCTCTTCGGCCTTGGGCAGGTTGCGGTCGAGCGCGTAGGACAGGCCGAGATTGTTCAAGACCGACGGCTCGTTCTGTACCAGGGCAAGCGCCCGGGCATACTCCTCGCGCGCCTTCTTGTGCTGGCGCAACTGGTCGAGCACGGCGCCGTGCGCCGACAACAGCTGCCAATCAGGCTCCCCCGCCGCCAGCGCCGTCACCAGGGCTTGCTCGGCGTCCTCGTGGCGGCCGGCCTCGGCGAGCCCCTTGCCGAGCTCGGCGAGCACCTCGCGGTCGCGTGGATATTGGACCTCCACCTGGCGCATGGCGAGGACCGCCTGGGGCGCCTTGCCCTGCGCCCGCAGCATCCGCGACAGGTTGATGGCGGCGCTCTTGTCGGCGGGGTTCTGGGCGAATTTCTTCGACCAATAGTCGGTGGCGCTCTGCAACTGCTCCGGGCCGGCGCTGGCATCCGGCAGCGACCCGCTGAAGTCGCTCTCGGCCATTTGGTTCTTTGAGGCGCAGCCGGCCATGATGAGCGCCAGCGTCACGGATGCCACCGCCACAAGCCGGCGCCTGCGGCCCCGCCACCGATGGGCCTCCGATAGGGGCATGTCGGCCTCCAAAATGTCAAAGCGGGGAAAGCCCGCTTTTCGTACCGCTGACCATGCTAGCCCATCCGTCAATAAATGATTAACCATAATCTTGCGTCATTCACCGCTTACCCAAGGACCGTTGCCCGTGCACCACGCATTGCTTTCTTCCACCAGCCGTGCCGCGACGGCGGCGATCGTTCCCGTGGCCAAGCGGCAATTGGCCGAAGCGCTCGACCGGCTCGATGCGGCGGCAGCCCAATGGGCGCGCGTCAACGGGTTTGCCGCCTCGCCGGGCGAGATCGCGCTGGTGCCGGCCCCCGACGGCCGCCTTGCCAAAGTGCTGTTCGGCCTCGGCGACGCAGGCGGCGCGGCCGACCCCTTCATCTACGGCACTCTGCCCAAGGCGCTGCCGGCCGGGCGCTACCGCTTCGCCCCTGCGCCGGAGCGTGGCGATCTTGCGGCGCTGGCCTGGGTGCTCGGCACCTATGCCTTCGGCCGCTACCGCAAAACGGACGCGCGCGAGGTACACCTGAAGCTTCCCGCCGGGGTCGACGGCACGGATGTCACGCGCATTGCCGAGAGCGTGTTCTTGGCCCGCGACCTGATCAACACGCCGGCCAACGATCTCGGGCCGGCCGAGCTGGAACAGGCCGCGCGCGAGCTCGCCAAGCAGTATCGGGCGCATGTCGCGGTCACCGCCGGCGCCAAGCTCGACGAACGCGGATTCACGCTGATCCGCGCGGTCGGCCAGGCGAGTACGCGTGTGCCGCGGCTCATCGACCTTAACTGGGGGGACCGGAAGCACCCCAAGGTGACGTTGGTCGGCAAGGGCGTGTGCTTCGACTCTGGCGGGCTCGACCTCAAGACGGCGACCGGCATGGCGCTGATGAAAAAGGATATGGGCGGGGCGGCCAATGCGCTGGCGCTTGCCCGCATGGTCATGGACGCCGGTCTGCCGGTGCGGCTGCGCGTGCTGGTGCCGGCGGTCGACAACGTCCTTTCCGGCGATGCCTTCCGTCCCGGCGACGTCTATCGCAGCCGCAAGGGGATCACCGTGGAAATCGGCAATACCGACGCGGAAGGCCGGCTGATCCTCGCCGACGCGCTGGCGCTCGCCGACGAGTCGGCCCCGGACCTGCTGATCGATTTGGCGACCCTGACCGGTGCGGCCAGGGTCGCGCTCGGCCCCGACCTGCCGCCCTTCTACACCGACGATGACGGACTTGCCGCCGACCTTGCGCGCCTAGCGACCGAGACCAACGATCCATTGTGGCGCATGCCGCTGTGGCCCGCCTATGCCGGAGAGCTCGACTCCGAGATCGCCGACGTCAATCACATCACCAAGAACGCCTTCGCCGGCTCGATCACCGCCGCGCTGTTCCTGAAGCGCTTCGTCGAGCGCGCGCGCTCTTGGCTGCATCTGGATATCTACGCCTGGACGCCGAAAGCCCGCCCGGCCCGGCCCGAGGGCGGCGAGGCGCAGGCCATCCGCGCGCTTTACGCCCTGTTCAAGGAGCGCTTTGCGCGCTGACCCCTTGGCTTTCGCGCCAGCAAGAAAGAGCTTAGAATGATACGCATCCGAAACGAGTTCTTGGAAGCAAGGAGATGGCCCTCGAGCTCTCATCGTTCCAGGCGCTCAGGCTCCTGCACGACGTCAACTTCGCGCTGGTGCACGACGACAAGCCGGACCTGACCCTGCGTCAACTCGCCATTCTGCTCGCCGTCTATCTCGACCCGCCGCCGCACACGGTGCGCGGGCTTGCCGCCAAGCTCGGCGTCGCCAAGCCGGTCATCACCCGCGCGCTCGACACCATGGCCGGGCTCGGCCTGGTGGCGCGGCGCCGCGACAATGCCGACCGCCGCAACGTGCTGGTCCAGCGCACCGTTGGCGGTGCGCTCTATCTCGAAAGTCTCGGCGATGTGCTGTCGCGGAACGCAAGGGCGTTGCCGGCGTGACAGCGCCCGATCCGCGCCTCAATGCCTATCGGGCCGATCTTGCCGCGAGCAGCCTGAAGGGCGTGGTCGAGGCGCCGCGCTATGCCGAGGGTGCGCTGCGTCAGGTCACCGCCTCTGCCGCCTGGCTCAGGCGGGCGCCGGGCGAGGACCAGCCGATCGACACGGAAATGCTGTTCGGCGAGACGGCGCGGGTATTCGACGAGCACGAGGGCTGGGCCTGGGTGCAGCTTTCCGGCGACGGCTATGTCGGCTATGTGCCGGCCGCAGCCCTCGGCGAGTTGCTCTATGAGCCGACGCACCGGGTCAGCGTCTTGCGCAGCCACGTCTATCCAACTGCCAATATCAAGGCGCCGCCCATCGCCGCCCTGCCGATGAATGCGCAAGTTGCGGTCGTTGGCGTCGAAGGCGGCTTTGCGCGTCTTGCCAGCGGCGGCCATTTTTACGCCGGGCATCTCGCCGCAATTGACGCGCCGGAAAGCGATTTTGTGACCGTCGCCGAACATTTTCTCGGCGCGCCCTATCTCTGGGGCGGCAAGACCGGTCTCGGCCTCGACTGCTCGGCGCTGGTACAAATTCCGCTCAACGCCGCCGGCCTTGCCTGTCCCCGCGACGGCGACATGCAGGAAGCGCGGCTGGGAACCCCGCTGCCCCTGTCTAACCCTGCGAAAGGGTTGCGCCGCGGCGACCTCGTCTTTTGGCCCGGCCATGTGGCGATCATGACCGACGGCAAGACATTGCTGCACGCCAGCGCCCATCACATGATGGTGGTACGTGAGGCCTTTGACGCGGCGCGCCGGAGGATCGCCGATGTCGGGCTTGAGATCGCCGCCGTCAAGCGCCTGGTCGTGCGGGCTCTAAAAAACGTCGAACAGGTAGAGCAGGATGATGACCGGGATCGGAATGCCGAGCAGCCATAGCAATATTCCGCGCATCACACGAACTCCTTGATTGGTGTGGCTGTCAACGCGGCTGCATGAACGGAGTTCCACTGCCGGGACCTCAATATCCGCGTTTGGAATCGACCAGGTTTTGCAGCGGCTTTCCCGCCTCGAACGCCTCGATCTGATCAGCGACATTGCGCGTCAGTACCTGCGGGTCGCTGAACGCGGCGACATGGGGCGTCACCACCACCCGCGGGTGGCGCCAGAATGGGCTGTTCTCGGGCAGCGGTTCGGTCTCGAATACGTCGAGGCTCGCCGCCTTCAATTCGCCGGCGTCAAGCGCCGCCAATATGTCGGCGCCGACCTGCAACTCGCCGCGTCCCGCATTGATCAGAACGACACCGCCCAGCGGCCCGTCGCGGCGCAGCCTGGCGAACAGGGCGCGGTTCAGAATGCCCCGTGTCTCTCGGGTCAAGGGCAATAGGCAGACGAGAATGTCGGTGCGGGCGAGAAAGCCATCGAGCTCCGCTTGCCCGGCGAAACAGGCGATGCCCTTCAGTGTCTTCTGTGTCCGGCTCCAGCCGGCGACATCGAAGCCGAGCCCTGAAAGTTTGCGTGCCGCGTCGCGACCCAGCTCGCCGAGCCCCATGACGCCGACCTTGACCGCCGAGGCCGGCGGCTGGTGCAGCGCCTTCCAGCGCCTTTGGCGCTGCAAGTCCTGATAGTCGAGATGCCGGCGATGATGCAGCAGCACGTGCAGAACGACATATTCACCCATGCGCATGGTGAGGTCCGGGTCAACGATGCGCACGATCGGAACGTCCGGCAGATCGGCGTCGCGGAGCGGGATGTGATCGACTCCGGCGCCGAGCGAGAAGACGATCTTCAGATTGGGCAGCGATTTCAACAGCCCCGGCTCCGGCTTCCAGACCAGGGCGTAGGCGATGTCGGCGGCCTTTCCGAGGTCGGGGAAGCTGCGGATGTCGCGCCCCGGCATCCGTGCCGCAAGATGCCTGGCCCAGGTCTCCGGCTCCCACCCCGTAACCGCAATAAGGATGCTCAACGCCGGCAACCGTTCTATTGCGAGACCACGCCCTCGGGCGCCGTCTCGATCTCGAATGCGGCGGCGATCAGCGCCTTGGTATAGTCGCTCTTCGGGTGCTCGAAGACCTCAATGGACGGCCCCTGCTCGACCGTCTTGCCGTGGCGCATGACGACGACCTCGTTGGAGAGCGCGCGGATCACCTTCAGATCGTGGCTGATGAACATGTAGGCGAGATTGTGCCGGCGCTGCAGCTCGCGCAAAAGGTCGACGATCTGCGCCTGGACGCTCATGTCGAGCGCGCTCGTCGGCTCGTCGAGCATGACGAAGCGCGGCTCCAGCACCATGGTCCGGGCGACGGCGATGCGCTGGCGCTGTCCGCCGGAGAACTCGTGCGGATAGCGGTCCATGGTCGCCGGATCGATGCCGACCTCCTCGAGCGCGCGGGAGACCCGCTCGCGCCGCTCTTCGTAGCTGAGGCCGTGGCCCTGGACGATGAGCCCCTCGCCGACGATCTGGGCGATCGAAAGCCGCGGGCTGAGCGAGCCGTAGGGGTCTTGGAAGACGATCTGCATCTCCTTGCGCAGCGGGCGCATGTCGCGGAAGGAATATTTCTCGATCGGTTTGCCGAGATAGGCGATCCGGCCCTCGCTCGAGATCAGCCGCAGCATGGCAAGCCCGAGCGTCGTCTTGCCGGAACCGGATTCGCCGACGACGCCCAGCGTTTGGCCTTGGCGCACGGTGACGTCGATGCCATCGACCGCCTTGATGTAACCGACGGTGCGGCGCAGGAACCCGCGCTTGATCGGGAACCAGACCTTCAAATCGTCGGCCGCCATGACCACCGGTGCGGTGGGATCGGCCGGCGGCGGCTTGCCCCTCGGCTCGGCGGCGAGCAGATGCTTGGTATAGGCGTGCCGCGGGCGCTGATACACCTTCCCCGTGTCTCCTTGCTCGACGATCTTGCCCTGGGTCATGACGCAGACCCGCTCGGCGACCTTGCGGACGATGCCGAGATCGTGGGTGATCAGCAGCATCGACATGCCGAGGTCGCGCTGCAGTTCCTTCAAGAGCTTGAGGATCTGCGCCTGCACCGTGACGTCGAGAGCGGTGGTCGGCTCGTCGGCGATCAAGAGGTCCGGCTCGTTGGCGAGCGCCATGGCGATCATCACCCGCTGGCGCTGGCCGCCGGAAAGCTGGTGCGGGTAGCTTTCGAGCCGCCGTTCCGGCTCCTGGATTCCGACCTGGTTGAGTAGCTCCAGGACCCGCGCGCGGGCGGCCTGATCGCTCATGCCGCGGTGCAATTTCAGGATCTCGCCGACCTGCCGCTCGACCGAGTGCAGCGGGTTGAGCGAGGTCATCGGCTCCTGAAAGATCATGGTGATGTCGTTGCCGCGCACCTCGCGCATGGTGCGCTCGCTGGCGCCCATCAGCTCCTGGCCCTTGAACAGGATCGAACCGGACGGATGTTCGGCCGCCGGATAGGGCAGCAGCTGCATCACCGAAAGGGCGGTGACCGACTTGCCGGAACCGGATTCGCCGACGAGGCCCACGGTCTCGCCGCGCTTGATGTCGAAGGACACCTTGTCGACGGCGAGCGTCTTGCGGCCGGCCGAGTGGAACAGCACCGACAGGTCGCGCACCTGAAGCAGTGTCTCGTGGCTCTTGGACTTGGCTGCGCTGCTCATCGGAAGATCTTTCGCGGGTCGAAGGCATCGCGCACCGCCTCGCCGACGAAGATCAGGAGGCTCAGCATGACGGCGATGACGAAAAAGCCGGTAATCCCGAGCCACGGCGCCTGCAGATTGTTCTTGCCCTGGGCCAACAGCTCGCCGAGCGAGGGCGAACCCGGCGGCAGGCCGAAGCCGAGGAAATCGAGCGAGGTGAGTGTGGTGATCGAGCCGTTGAGGATGAACGGCATGAAGGTCAGGGTCGCGACCATGGCGTTGGGCAACAGGTGCTTGAACATGATCGTGATATTGGAGCGGCCGAGCGCGCGGGCCGCGGCGATATATTCGAAATTGCGGCCGCGCAGGAACTCCGCCCGCACCACGCCGACCAGCGCCACCCAGGAGAACAGAAGCAGGATTCCGAGCAGGATCCAGAAGCTCGGCTCGACCACCGAGGCGATGATGATGAGCAGGTAGAGCGCGGGGATCGCCGTCCACACCTCGATGAAGCGTTGGAAAAGGAGGTCGGTCCAGCCGCCGAAATAGCCCTGCACGGCGCCGGCGACGACGCCGACGATCGAGGAGATGATGGTCAGGACCAGGCCGAACAGGACCGAGATGCGAAAGCCGTAGATCAGCCGGGCGGTGACATCGCGGCCCTGGTCGTCGGTGCCGAGCCAGTTCTCCGCCGAAGGCGGCGCCGGCGCCGGCACCGGCAGGTCGAGATTGATGGTGTCGTAGGAGTAGCGGATCGGCGGCCACAGGATCCAGCCGCCTTTCTCGGCGATCAGATCCTGGACGAACGGGTCGCGATAGTCGGCCTCGGTCTGGAACTCGCCGCCGAAGGCGGTCTCCGGATAGGCGTCGAGCACGGGGGTATAATATTCGCCCTCGAACTTGATCAGAAGCGGCTTGTCGTTGGCGATGAATTCGGCGAACAGGCTCGTCACGAACAGGATGAGGAAGATCCACAGCGACCAGTAGCCGCGCTTGTTGGAGTTGAAATTGTTCCAGCGGCGCTGATTGATCGGCGACAGCGAAAACAGCGACCGGCGCGGCGGCTGCAGCGTCGCCTGCTTGGCCAGATCCGGCTTTTCCAGGACCCGCGTCATCGCTCACACCTCCCGGCGCTCGAAATCGATGCGCGGATCGATCCAGGTATAGGTGAGATCGCTGATGAGATTGATGGCAAGGCCCATCAGTGAAAAGATGAACAGGTTGGCGAAGACCACCGGATAGTCGCGGTTGACGATCGATTCGAACGATAAGAGCCCGAGCCCGTCGAGCGAGAAGATCGTCTCGATTAGGAGCGAGCCGGCGAAGAAGGCGGCGATGAAGGCGCCCGGAAAGCCGGCGATGACGATAAGCATGGCGTTGCGGAAGACGTGGCCGTAGAGCACCTCGCGCTCGGCCAGTCCCTTGGCGCGGGCGGTCATCACATATTGCTTCTTGATCTCGTCGAGGAACGAGTTCTTGGTCAGCAACGTGGTCGTGGCGAAGGCGCCGAGCGCCATGGAGATGATCGGCAGCGTGAGGTGCCAGAAATAGTCGGGTACCTTCTGCCACCAGGCAAGCTCGCTGAAATTGTCGGAGACGAGGCCGCGCAGCGGGAACCAGTCGAGATAGCTGCCGCCGGCGAACAGCACGATCAGCAGCACCGCAAACAGGAAGCCCGGAATGGCGTAGCCGACGACGACCACGGCGGAGGTCCACATGTCGAAGCGCGATCCATCGCGCACCGCCTTGGCGATGCCGAGCGGGATCGAGATGCCGTAGGAGATGAACACCATCCACAGGCCGAGCGAGATCGACACCGGCAGCTTCTCGGCGATCAGCGACAGCACCGAGATGTCGCGGAAATAGCTCTCGCCGAAATCGAACCGGATATAGTTCCACATCATCAGCGCGAAGCGCTCATGGGCCGGCTTGTCGAAGCCGAACTGCTTCTCGAGGCTCTTGATGAATTCCGGGTCGAGCCCCTGGGCGCCTCTATATTTCGAGGTCACGCTCTCGCCGGCGCCGCCGGGCGCGCCCGCCCGTGCGCCGGCGCCGCCCACGTCGCCGCCCTCGCTGCCGGCAAAGCGCGCGGTCGCCGCCACGTCGGTGCCGGTGAGTTGGGCGATCACCCGCTCGACCGGGCCGCCGGGCGCGAACTGGATCAGCGCGAAGGAGACCAGCATGATCCCGAGGATGGTCGGGATCATCAGCAGCAAGCGCCTGAGAATATAGGCCGCCAAATCCTTCCTCTATTGTCCGACGCGTAATCGTTCGGCCTTTGCCTCGTCATACCACCATGTGTCGAGAACGCCACGGTCGTATTTGGGCTTGGTCGCCGGACGCGAGAACCTGTCCCAAAAGGCGATGGTGTGGCTCGCCTTGTACCAGTGCGGCACCCAATAGTGACCGGCGCGCAGCACCCGGTCGAGCGCGCGCGCGGCGACGGCAAGCTCCTTGCGGTTCTTGGCGGCGATGACCCGCTCGATGAGTTTGTCGACTGCCGGATCGGCGATGCCCGACAGGTTTAGGCTGCCGTCCACCGCCGCGGCCTGCGAGCCGAAATAGCTGCGCAGCTCGACGCCCGGCGTCGTGCTCATGACGTAGCGCTGGGTGGTCATGTCGAAATCGAAGCTTTTCATGCGCCGCTCGAACTGCGCCGGATCGACGATCCGCATCGAGGCGTCGATCCCGAGCAGCTTCAGATTTTTCACATAGGGCGCGTTGACGCGCTCGAAGGTCGGCTCGAACATCAGGATCTCAAGCCGCAGGGGCTCGCCCTCGGCGTTGACGCGCCTGCCGTTCTTGATGGTCCAGCCGGCGCCTTCGAGCAATCGTGCGGCCTGGCGAAGCAATCCGCGGTCCTGGCCGGAGCCGTCGCTCACCGGCGGAGACACGGCCTCTCCCAGCGCTTCCGTGCTCACCGGCGTGCCGAGCCCGTCTAAAAGGGCGCGCTCGTCGGCGGCCGGTGCGCCGGTCGCCTTCATCGCCGAATTCTCGAAATAGGACTGGGTGCGCTCGTAGAGTGAGTAGAACAGGTTCTTGTTGGTCCATTCGAAATCGAAGGCGAGCGCCAACGCCTCGCGCACGCTCCGGTCGGCGAGGACGGGCCGGCGGCTGTTGAGGAAAAAGCCCTGGGTGCCCGACGGCGTCTCGTCGGCGAGCGTCTCGCGCTTCACCCGCCCGTCGCGGACGGCCGGGAAATTATATTCCGTCGCCCAGACGCGGGAGGTGAACTCCTCGCGGAAATCGTAGGTGCCGGCTTTGAAAGCCTCCATCGCCGCCGTGCGGTCGCGGAAATATTCGTAGCGGATCTCGTCGAAATTCCAGCGCCCGCGATTGACCGGCAGGTCCTTGCCCCAATAGTCCGGGTTGCGGCGATAGGTGATGGTGCGGCCCTGCTTGACGTCGGCGACGACATAGGGACCGGAGCCGAGGGGAGGGTCCAGCGTCGTCTCGTCGAACGGGCGGTCCTGATAATAGAGGCGTGAAAAGATCGGCAGGGCGGCGACGGTGAGCGGCAGGTCGCGCACCTGATCGCCGGAGAAGGTGTAACGCAGCGAATGCGGCCCCAGCACCTCGACCGTTTCGACATCGCGCAGGGTCTGGCGGTAGATCGGGTGGCCCTTTTCCTTGAGCACGTCGAAGGAAAAGGCGACATCTTCCGCGGTCAGCGGCGAGCCGTCGGAAAAGCGCGCCTCGGGCCGCAGCGCGAAAGTGACGGAGTGACGGTCGTCGGCAAGGTCGGCGATTTCGGCGATCAGCCCATAGACGGCGTCGGGCTCGTCCTGGGCCCGGGCCATCAGCGTGTCGAAGGTCAGATCCATGCCCTGCGCCGCGTCGCCCTTGAGAATGAGGGCGTTGAGCGAGTTGAAGGTGGTCACGCCGCCCCAGCCGATGAGCGAGAAGGCGCCGCCCTTGAGCGCGTCGGGGTCGGCATAGGCGAAATGGGTGAAGTCGGCCGGATAGGCGAGGTCGCCGAAAGCCGACAGGCCATGGCGGGGCTCGGCGGCGGTGCCGGTCAGCGCCGGCAGAAGCAGGGCCGTCGCCCAGCCGATCGCTCTCAACCTTGCCTTCATCCTGACCATCGGCCTACTTCGCCGTCGCTACGGCCGCCGCCTTGGCTTCGTCCCACCACCAGATGGTCGGGAAGCCGATCGAATAATCGGGCATGGTGCCGGGCCTGCCGAAACGGTCCCAGCGGGCGATGCGGTCATAGGGGACGTGCCATTGCGGCACCACGTAATGATTCCACAACAGCACCCGGTCGAGCGCACGGCAGGCGGCGACCAATTCCTCGCGGTCCTTGGCGAAGATGATCTTGTCGATCAGGTGGTCGATCGCCTCATTCTTGATGCCGACCAGGTTGCGGCTGCCGTTGCGGTCGGCCGCCGCGCTGCCCCAGAAATCGCGCTGCTCGTTGCCGGGAGACAGCGACTGCTGCCAGTTGGCGACGACGATGTCGAAATCGAAGGTATCGAGCCGGCTTTGATACTGCGAGGCGTCGACGGTGCGTACGCCGGCCTTGATGCCGAGCCGGCCAAGGCTCTGGACATAGGGCAGCACGATGCGCTCGAAGGTCGGCGAGACGAGCAGAAACTCAACCTCCATCGGCGCGCCAGTCTCACTGTTGGCCAGAGCGCCGTCCCTGATCTCCCAGCCGGCCTCCGCCAACAGGTCACGCGCCATCCGCAGATTGGCGCGTTGCTCGCCCGGCGAGCCGTTGACCGGGTTCTCGTATTCCTCGGTGAAGACCTCTGGCGGGACCTGGTCCTTGATCGGGCTCAAGATTTCCAGCTCCTCGGGTCCCGGCAGGCCGGTTGCCGCCAGCTCGGAATTGGCGAAATAGGAGTTGGTACGCACATACTCGCCATAGAACAGGTTCTTGTTGGCCCATTCGAAGTCGAAGGCGAGATTGAAGGCGCGGCGCACCCGCGGATCCTGGAACTTGTCGCGGCGGATGTTGAAGGCGAAGGCCTGCATGGTCTCGGCATTCTCGAGGTGGAACTTCTCCAGCACCACGCGGCTTCTCTTGACCGCCGGGAAGTCGTAGGCCGTGGCCCAGTTCTTGGCGCTCGATTCCGGGCGCCAGTCATATTGGTCGCCCTTGAAGGCTTCGAGCGCAATCGTGTCGTCGCGGAAATATTCCAGGCGGATCTCGTCGAAATTGTTCTGCCCCACATTGACCGGCAGGTCCTTTCCCCAATAGTCATCGACGCGCGCAATCGCGATCGACCGGCCGGGCTTGACCTCGCCGACGCGGTAGGGACCGCTGCCGAGCGGCACTTCGAGGGTCGATTCTCCGACCTCACGCGGTGTTCCATCAGGGCGATTCGTGGTCCACCAGTGCTTGGGCAGGATCGGCAACTGCCCGGTGATCTGCGGCAGCTCGCGATTGCCGGCCTGGTCGAACGTGAAGGTCACCTCGCGCTCGCCGGTTTTTTCCGCCTTGACGATGTTCTTGTAATAGGCGGCATAGAAGGGATGCGACTTCTTGAGCGCCGCGAGCGAGAAGATCACGTCGTCGACGCCGACGGGAACGCCATCGTGCCAACGCGCCTCGGCGTTGAGACGATAGGTCACCGAGGAAAAGTCCTGCGGATAGGTGACGGCTTCGGCAAGCAGTTCATATTCGCTGCTCGGCTCATCGAGGCTCGGCGTCATCAGCGTCTCGTGGATCAGGCCGATGAGCCCCGCGGGCCGGCCCTTGAATGTGAACGGGTTGAGGCTGTCGAAGGTTCCGATGGTGTAAAGCCGCGCCGTGCCGCCTTTCGGCGCCTGCGGGTCGACATAGTCGAAATGGGCAAAGCCCGGCTCGTATTTGAGGCTTCCGAACAGCGACAGGCCACGGTGCCATTCCAAGTCCTGGGCCACGTCCTGCGCCATGTCCTGGGCCACGGTTTGGGCTACAGGGCCGGAAATCCCCGCGATGAGCGTCAGGCCACACAGGCAAGCCGCGACCGTCTTGGCCCCCCGTCGGCCGATTTCGCCGATAACTCCAATCCACACCATGGTTTTCCGCAATCCTTGTTTCGCTCCGCCGCAACCGGACGCGGCGCACGAAGGTTAGGTTCGAGCACCCCATTGACCGTCTTGTAGCCGCGTTCCCGTCATAATCACTCAGATGGCGTCAAACGCAAGACCGCCGGGGAAACGATCTCCGGCGGGCAGCGGCGCCGATTTTCAAGAAAATCCGCTATTGCGGCAGCGGCGGCGCGTCCGGGCTGATGCTCTTCAGATACAGAATGATGTCGGCCCGGTCGCCCGGTTTCCTGAGGCCGGCAAAGGCCATGGCGGTGCCGGGAAGGAATTTTTTCGGTGCCTCGAGAAAGCGGTCGAGCTCCTCGTAGGTCCATGAGCCGCCCTCACTCTTCATCGCTTGGGAATAGGCAAAACCCTGGTGGCTGGCCAGGTCGCGGCCGACGATGCCGTGCAGGTTCGGTCCGACCCGGTTCGCCCCGCCGGCATCGAAAGTGTGGCAGGTCGCGCATTTCTTAGCGACGGTTTCGCCCTTTTCGGCGCTGGCCGCGGCCAGGCGCTCGCCAATCGGCGCTACCGCCGCGGCCTCCGTGGGCTTTTGCGCAGGGGCCTCTTCGGCGGCCTCGATGGCGTAGCCCGGCGTTTCCGGCGCCTCGACGTCGAAGATCGTGTCGGAGACGACGCCGATACCGAGCATCAGCAAGAGGGCGAAGAGAACGGCGCCGATTATCTTGTTCAGTTCAAAGGCATCGAGCATGTCCGGCTCCGGCAACGGCTTGGACAACGCCAAGGCGCGCGGAGACTATTGATTTGCGCGGCACATGGCAACACGCGCGCTTAATGGCGGGAAGCCCATCGATATCGGCCTCGTTGACACGCCTCCGGACGGTGTCGATACTCGCGCCGCTTGACCGGACCCGGCGCAGTCTTGCCGGGTCTCGACGGTCTCTTGCCGGCGGAATGACCGCTTCTTGCCGGCAGGATGACCGGCTCTTGCCGGCAGGATGACCGGCTCTTGCCCGCTTCTGCCGGCACTTGACGGCGCGGGCGGCCCACCGACGGACGGATGACCATGGCGGACATGCAGAGAATCGCCTTTCAGGGCGAGCCGGGCGCCAATTCGCACATCGCCTGCCGCGAGGTGTTTCCCGACATGGAGGCGATGGCCTGCGCCACGTTCGAGGACGCGCTCGCCGCCGTTTCGGACGGCTCGGCGCAGCTCGGCATGATCCCGATCGAGAACTCGGTCGCCGGCCGGGTCGCCGACATCCATCACCTGCTGCCGGATTCCGGCCTGTTCATCGTCGGCGAGCATTTCCTGCGGGTGCGCCACTGCCTGCTCGGAATCAAGGGCGCGCGCCTGGCCGATCTGAAGGAAGTGCACAGCCACACCCAGGCGCTCGGCCAGTGCCGCGCCATCCTGCGCGAGCTCGGCCTCGAGGCGGTCCCGACCGCCGACACCGCGGGCGCCGCCCGCCGCGTCGCCGAGCGCGGCGACAAGAACCAGGGCGCCATCGCCACGCGCCTTGCCGCCGAAATCTACGGTCTTGCCGTGTTGAAGAGCGACATCGAGGACGAGGACCATAACACCACCCGCTTCATCATCGTGGCGCGGGAGCGCAAGGACCCGCCGGCGGGCGAGACCGACGTGATCACCTCATTCATCTTCCGGGTGCGCAACGTTCCCGCCGCGCTCTACAAGGCGATGGGCGGGTTTGCCACCAACGGCGTCAACATGACCAAGCTTGAGTCCTATCAGCTCGGCGGCACCTTCAACGCCACCCAGTTCTACGCCGACATCGAGGGGCATCCTTCCGAGCACGGGGTCAAGCTCGCCTTCGAAGAGCTCGAATTCTTCACCACCAAGTTCCGCGTTCTCGGCGCCTACAAGGCAAGCCCCCTGCGCCGCGGCCTCAGCCTTGGCGGCGACGGTTAGCGCGGTCTTGAAATGGGCCGTTTCGGCACGAGCGCCGTGGGTCGCACGACCCCCACCCCGACCCTCCCCCTTGCCGGGGGAGGGAGAGGCGCGCGGCGCGCGCCCGGCTTCCTCTCCCCCCTGCAAGGGGGGAGCCGCAGGGGGGTCAAGTCGAAGCCCGCTCGAACGCGACCGATCCCGCACTGACCCCGACCGCCGCTCCGCGCATGGCTTTCCCGCATCTCTTTACGCCCATCCGGGCAGGCCCGTTCAAGCTTGCCAACCGCATCGTCATGGGCTCGATGCACACCGGTCTCGAAGGGCGCGAGGACGGCTTGCGGCGGCTTGCCGCCTTCTATGCCGAGCGGGCGGCGGCCGGCGCGCCGCTGATCGTCACCGGCGGCTGGTCGCCGGACGAAGCCGGCCAGATCGGCGCGCAACCCAACCTGTTCGATAAGGCCGAAACCGCCACCGGCCACCGCATCGTCACCGGCGCGGTGCACGAGGCAGGCGGGCGCATCCTGTTGCAGCTTCTCCATGGCGGCCGCTACGCCACGCGCCCTGAGCTGGTGGCGCCGTCGGCGATCCGCGCGCCGATCAGCCGCCTGACCCCGCGCGCGCTCACCGGCGCCGAGGTCAGGGCGACCATCGCCGCCTTCGCCAACGCCGCCGCGCTTGCGCTTGAAGCCGGCTATGACGGCGTCGAGGTGATGGGCTCGGAAGGCTATCTGATCACCCAGTTTCTCGCCCCGTGCACCAACCGGCGCGAGGACGAATGGGGCGGGCCGCTCGAAAACCGGGCGCGTTTCGCAGTCGAGACGGTAAAGGCGGTGCGCGCCGCGCTCGGGCCCGAGCACATGCTGATGTATCGCATCTCGGTGCTCGATCTCGTCGAGGACGCGTTGGCGCAGGAGGAAATTCTCTGGCTTGCCCGCCGACTGGAGGCGGCGGGCGCAGATATCTTCGATACCGGCATCGGCTGGCACGAGGCGCGGATCCCGACCGTGGCCCAGGCCGTGCCGCGCGGCGCCTTCAGATGGACCGCGCGTGCCGTCAAGGAGGCGGTCACGGTTCCCGTCATCGCCACCAACCGCATCAATACGCCCGAGCTTGCCGATGAGATCATCGCCGCGGGCGACGCCGACATGGTTTCGCTCGCCCGGCCGTTCCTCGCCGATCCCGAATTCACCGCCAAGGCGGCGCGCGGCGAGGCGCACCGCATCAATAGCTGCATCGCCTGCAACCAGTCCTGCCTCGACCGGATTTTCGTCGGCAAGGTGGCGACCTGCCTGGTCAATCCGCGCGCCTGCCACGAGACCGAGATCGTGATCGGGCCGGCCGCGGCGCGGAAACGTATCGCCGTCGTCGGCGCGGGGCCGGCGGGGCTCGCGGCGGCGGTAACGCTCGCCGAGCGCGGCCATGCCGTCACCCTGTTCGAGCAAGCCGACCGCATCGGCGGCCAGCTCAATCTCGCCCGCAACGTGCCGGGAAAGGAGGAGTTCGACGAGACGCTGCGCTATTTTTCGCTGCGGCTCAAAGAGACCGGCGTGAACTTGCGCCTTTCGACGCGCGCCGACGCGGGCGCGCTCGAAGGCTTCGACGAGGCGGTGCTGGCGGCCGGCGTCAGCCCCCGCCGCGGCGTCGTCGAAGGCGAGGATCACCCGAGCGTGGCGAGCTATGCCGACATCCTGTCGGGAGCGCGGACGGCCGGCGAGCGGGTGGCGATCATCGGCGCCGGCGGCATCGGCTTCGACGTCGCCCTGTTCCTCACCGACCCCGGCGACCGCGCCCACCGCGACCCGGCCGCCTTCCGCCGCCATTGGGGCATCGGCGTCGAACGGGCGGCCCCTCGCCCGCCGCGCAAGGTCACCATGCTGCAACGGTCGCCCGGCCGCATGGGCGAGACCCTCGGCAAGACCACCGGCTGGGTGCACCGCATGGAGCTGAAGCGGGCTGGCGTCGCGCAGATCTCAGGCGTGACTTACGAGCGCATCGACGATGAAGGGCTGCACATCCGCGTCGACCGGGAGGCCCGGACCATCGCCGCCGACAGCATCGTGCTCTGCGCCGGCCAGGTCGAGCGCATCGAGCTTGCCGCGGCGCTGAATGGCGCCGGCATCCGCGTCCATGTCATCGGCGGCGCCAAGCGCGCGGTCGAGCTCGACGCCCAACGCGCCATCGACGAGGGGGTCAGGCTGGGCGCGGGGGTTTGATTGACTGGCGAACTACCTTGTCCGCTTTGGGGTTGAGGCCGGACGCAAGGAAGTGCGGCAGACCGCTGCCGGTTGGTGCCATGACAGGACATTTAAGCGCAAATTGCGCAAACGATCCGCCGCCGAGGCGGTCATCGGCCACATTAAGAATGAACGCCACAGGAAGCGCATCTATCTAAAGGTCGATACCGCGAAGCGACCAACCAAGCCGCGCGGTAGCGCAAAACGCATCGACTAACCTGTTACTCAGCTGCCACCCGGCATGGCGTGCGTAACGCGCCGGAAGCTTCTTCGGCTGCGCGCACCTAGGCGACACAAGGTCGCGTTTGCTATGTAGCGACCCAAGGTAATTCTAAATAAATAATAGTGAAAAATAGAAACTAAACGTACTCCATAAATATGAACTAGAATATAGTATACATCGACAATCTAAACATATATCTTATCAACGTTCAAAAACGTGTGGTCCAGAGTTCTCCCTAGGGCAATTGTATCCAGACCAATGCGTAAACATTTTCGAGCTCGTCAGATCTTCAATTTTGACGGAACATCGTGACCCATTTCTCCAATACAAATCAAATAAATCGTCTGTCAAACAGACCCAGCCGATTGGTCCATCCGCATCTTTATAATCTGAATTGATCCAACTAAGAGTACCATCTCCAGAAAAATGATAAAATGAATTTGTACCCAACAACTTCCACTCAACCCACTGTATATCGTCGCAGCCCTCTTTCGCATGGATAGAGGCGGCAGCAAACAATGTTGCTAGGACGGTGAGCGCCCCCAATATTGCCGACCTGTAATACATTCTGACCTCGCCCCATGCTTTAAATTAGCTCGAACCAGACTGCGGACCGTTAAAGGGAATTCCCAAATCGCTAGCGATTTGAATCAGATTCCCTGAACAAGGGATCCCTATTAGCCGGAATTCCCCGGATAAACCGGTATAGAGGGCTCAGATTGGAGCGTTTCGCCTTTTCTGGCAAGGCTGAAAATGTCGGTTAAGGGTCAGGAAGCGAAGTCGACGGCCAACGCGCAATTCGTCCGCTTTGCGGCCCTTAACAGTCGGACCCCACCGCCGCGCCGGATTTTGAAAAATGCGCGGCGAGCCACACGGTGGGCTCCCGATCGCTCGTCCAGATCACCCGATGGCGGCAATGGGCGGGAAGCAGCAGCCAGTCTCCCGGCTTAAGGCATCGCTCCTCCGCCTCGCCCTCGATGAGCAGCCGCGCGCCGCCGCTGAGCAGGGCGACCCATTCCGATTGCTCCTGATCGAGCCATGCGCCTTGCGGCGTCGCCTGGCCGGTCGAGACGATCCGCTCGATGCGCAGCCCGCGTGCTTCGGCCAAGGGCTCGAACATCTCATCGGATTGGCGTCCATCGGGCAGACCCGAAAAAAGATTTCCCGAATGCGGCATCAGAAAAGGACCTCCAAGATTGTACGGCGCCGAACGGGCGGCCCCTCGCCCGCCGCGCAAGGTCACCATGCTGCAACGCACGCCGGGGCCGATGGGAAGGAGCCTCGGCAAGACCACCGGCTGGGTCCACCGCATGGAGCTGAAGCGGGCCGGCGTGGCGCAGATTCCGGGCGCCCGATACGAGCGCATCGACGATGAAGGCCCGCACGTCCGGGTCGATGGGCAGGCCCGGACCATCGCCGCCGACACCATCGTGCTCTGCGCCGGCCAGGTCGAGCGCAATGCGCTTGCCGCGGCGGTGAAACCCGCCGGCGTGCCGGTCCACGTCATCGGCGGCGCCAAGCGCGCGGTCGAGCTCGACGCCCAGCGCGCCATCGACGAGGGGGTGCGGCTGGGGGCGCGGCTTTAGAGCGCTTTTCGTGAAACCGGGGTCACTCTAAGCGCTCTAACTTCTTTATTTTACGCGCATTTTTGTCCGAAAACCGGTTCCCACTTTTCGGAATGCGCTCTAGAGCATGTCCCCAAGGCCCCACACTCTTACGGACGGGGCAAGCGCCGGTCAACCGGCGCCGCCCTCAAAACTCGATTCCCGCCTGCGCCTTGACGCCGGAGCGGAACGGGTGCTTGACCATGGTCATGTCGGTGACGAGGTCGGCGGCTTCGATCAGCTTGTCCTTGGCGTTGCGGCCGGTGACGATGACATGCGTCCCTTGCGGGCGCTTCTTCAATGCCTCGACCACCTCATCCAGCGGCAGATAGCCGTAGCGCAGCACGATGTTGAGTTCGTCGAGCAGCACCATCTTGTAGCTCGCGTCGGCCAGCATCTCCTTGGCCTTGTCCCAGGCGGCGCGCGCCGCGGCGATGTCGCGCTGCCGGTCCTGGGTCTCCCAGGTAAAGCCCTCGCCCATCGCCTTGATGGTGACGAGGTCCGGGAAGCGCTCCAGCACCTTGCGCTCGCCGGTCTCCCAGGCGCCCTTGACGAATTGCACGATGCCCACCTTGAAGCCGTGGCCGAGCGCGCGCATGACCAGCCCGAAGGCAGCCGTCGACTTTCCCTTGCCCTTGCCGGTATGGACAATCAGCAGCCCCTTCTCGATCGTCTTGGTGGCCAGGATCTTGGCCCGCGCCTCCTTCTTGCGGCGCATTTTCTCGGCGTGCCTCGCATCGAGCTCGGCTTCCGTCATCTGTTCCTTCTTGTCGCCCATGTCACTCCCTCGCCCCGGCCAGCGCTTTCAATTCACGATAGGCGGCGTTTGATTTCGGCGTCCACAGGCCGCGGTCGATGGCCTCGAGGAACCGGTCGCTGATCTCTTCGAGCGCCGCCGGGTTGGCCTCGGCGATGAAGGCTCGCACCGCCAAATCGGCGATAAAGGCGTCATAGGCGAGCTCGAAATGGTGCGGGCGCACGGCGCCGGTGGTGGCGGCGAAGGCGAACATGTAATCGAGGGTCGCGGCGATTTCGAAGGCGCCCTTATAGCCGTGGCGCATGACGCCGGCGATCCATTTCGGGTTGACGACGCGGGCGCGCACCACCCGCCCGACCTCTTCTTCAAGGGTGCGGATCACCGGGCGCTCGGGCAGCGAATGGTCGTTGTGGTAGACGACGGGCCTGGCGCCCGAGACGTGCTCGACCGCCGCGCTCATGCCGCCCTCGAACTGGTAGTAGTCGTCGGAATCGAGCAAATCGTGCTCGCGATTGTCCTGGTTGTGGACGACCGCCTCGACGCCGGAAAGCCGCCGGCGAAAGCCTTGCGTGTCGCGCGCGCCGGCCGCACCCGCGCCATAGGCATGGCCGCCCCAGTCGATATAGGCGCGGGCGAGATCCTCGCGGCTCGCCCACAGCTTCTCGTCGATCAGCGCCTGCAGGCCTGCGCCATAGGTGCCGGGCTTCGAGCCGAACACCCGGTGGCCGGCGCGGTGTTGCGCTTCCTCCGCCGGGAGGCCTGCCGCCCGCAATTCCTCGGCTTCGGCGGCGACGCGCGCGGCGATCGGATTGTCCGCCTGCTCCTCGTCGAGCGCCGCGACGGCGCGCACGGCTGAATCGAACAGGTCGATCTGCATCGGAAAGGCATCTCTGAACAGGCCGGAGATGCGCAGGGTCACGTCGACGCGCGGCCTTGCCAGTTTCGCAAACGGAATGACGTTGAAGCCGGTCACCCGTCCGTTGGTCCGGTCCCATGCCGGCTCCGCCCCGATCAGCGCCAGGGCTTGCGCGATGTCATCGCCGCCGGTGCGCATGTTCGAGGTGCCCCAGACCGACAGGCCGAGGCTTTGCGGGTAGCGGCCATGTTCCTGGAAATGACGCTGAAGGAGCCGCTCGGCCGATTTCCGTCCGAGCCGCCAGGCCGAGGGCGTCGGCACGGCGCGGGTGTCGAGCGAATAGAAGTTGCGTCCGGTGGGCAGCACGTCGAGGCGGCCGCGGGTCGGCGCGCCCGCCGGCCCCGGTGCGACGAAGCGGCCGTCGAGACCGGCAAGAAGGCCGGCGATCTCGCGTTCGCCGCAGGCACGAAGCGCCGGGCGAATCGTCTGCTCGATTTCGCTCAAGACGGCGGCGGTCGCGCGCCATTCCGGGTCGAACCTGGCCGTGCCGGCGACGAGATCGGCCGCAAGCCGCTCCAGCCGCTCGACCGTGTCGCCGGAATTGCGCCAGGGATCGTCGATAAGGGGTTTCAGCGCGGCTGGGCTCGGCCCCTGCCAAGGGGTGCCGAGGTCACAATCGAGCGGGTCGAAATCGTCGAGCTTCAGGTCGGCGGAAAGCGCGCGGATGAGGGACCGGTCGCCCCCTTCGCCCATGGCGCGCGGAACGCGGGTCAGGGCAACGAGGATGTCGGTTTCCAGCCGCCCCTGCGGCGCCTCGCCGAGCACATGCAACCCGTCGCGGATCTGCGCCTCTTTCAATTCGCAGAGATAGGTGTCGAGCCGCGCCAGCGCGGTGTCCTCGTCAGCCGCGTCGCCCATTCCGGCGTCGACGTCGAGGCCGCTTGCCCGCGTCAGATCGAGGATCTCCGCGCGTAACAGCGCGCGCCGGCGCGGGTCGAGGCCGGAGGCGAGATAATATTCGTCGATCAGCGCCTCGAGGTCGCTGAGCGGCCCGTAGCTCTCCGCCCGGGTCAGCGGCGGGGTCAGATGATCGACGATGACGGCACTGGTGCGGCGCTTGGCCTGGCTGCCCTCGCCGGGGTCGTTGACGATGAAGGGATAGAGGTTGGGCAGCGCCCCGAGCGCGGCCTCCGGGTAGCACGATGCCGAGAGCGCCAGCGCCTTGCCCGGCAGCCATTCCAGATTGCCGTGCTTGCCGTTGTGGACGACCGCATGGGCGTCGAATGCGTGCCCCAGCCAGAAATAGAAGGCGAAGTAGCCGTGCGGCGGCACCAGCCCCGGATCGTGATAGGTCGATTTCGGGTCGATATTGTAGCCGCGCGCCGGCTGGATCGCGACCACGGCGTTGCCGCAACGCAGCACGGGCAGGCGGAAGGCGTCCTCCCGCATAAAGGGATCGTCCTCGGGCGCCCCCCAACGCGCCGTGACCGCGTCGCGCACCGCCTGGGGCAGTGATTCGAAATACCGGCGATAGTCGGCAAGCCGAAGCGCGGCATCGCTCCTGTTGTCGGCGCTGCCGAGGCGGTTGGTGACGCCTTGGGTCAGCGCGCGCATCAGCGCCTGGCCGTCTGCGGGAATCGCATCGACCGCATGGCCCGCCGCCTTCAGCGCCCGCAGGATATTGATCGTGCTCGCCGGCGTGTCGTAGCCGACGCCGTTGCCGATGCGCCCGTCGCGGTTGGGATAGTTGGCAAGAATGACGGCGAGGCGGCGATCCGCGGGCGCGGCTTCCTTGAGCCGCACCCAGGCCTTGGCGAGGTCGGCGACGAAGGCGATGCGGTCTGCTTCGGCCCGATAGGTCACGATATTCATTTCGGTCGCCGCGTGACGCACCGCATCCGCCTTGAACGAGACGGCGCGGGAAAGGATGCGACCGTCGAGCTCCGGCAGCACCACGTTCATCGCCAAATCGCGGGCCGAAAGGCCCTGACTGCCGTCGGCCCAGGCTTCGCGGCTCGAGCCCGAAAAGACGATCTGCAGCACCGGCGCGTCCGGGACGATCAGCGGATCGTCGCCCTGTCCTGCGACCGCGAAACCGGTGGCGTTGAGCACCAGGCTGGGCGGGGCGGCTTCGAACAGCCGCGCGAGCGTTGCCGCGCTCAACTCGTCCTTCAAGCTGCCGACGAACACCGGCAGCGGATTGAGGTCCCGTTCGCCGAGCGCCGCGATCAGCGCATCGAGCGGCTCCAGATTGCCGCCCTCGATCAGCGCCCGGTAGAAGACGAGCGCCACGATGGGCGCGCCCTGGCGCCATTCCGTGCGCAGCTCATCGAGCGCGGGCTCGGCGCAAGCCGGCCAATAGAGACCCGCTTTCAACAACGGCCTGGCCTCCGTCGGCGCTTCGCCACGGCCGATCAGATGGGCGCAGAGGCGCAGGAAATTTTCCGCGTTTTCCGGCCCGCCCTCGGCGAGATAGCCGCGCAGCGTCTCGACCGCGTCGGGGGGAAGCGTCGAGCGCGCCTGCAATTCCTCGTCGCGCACGGTGCCGCCGGGCAGCACCGCGAGCTTGACGTCGCGCTCGCGGCAGGTCGCCTCGATCCGTTCCAGGCCGTAGGCCCAATAGCCGGCGCCGCCGAGAAGCCGCAGCACGACGAGCATCGCGCTCGCCACGGGGCATTGCATGTAGAGATCGACGGACAGATTGTGTCCGAGCGACATGATGTTGGCGAGCCGCAGCGAGGGCGCCTCGGGCCCAAGCCCGTCATGGGCGCGGGCGAGTGCGGCCAGCTCGGAATCGGCGGCCGACAGCACGACGATGTCGGCCCGGGTCTGGGCGAGATCGACCGCCTCGGTCCCGTCGGCGATGACGCCCGACTGGGCGGCGAGGAGGTGCATGGCCTAGCTCTGCAAATCGCGCGTGATCGCGGCGCGGTCAAGGCCCTGCTCGCCGATCACCACCAGCGAAGAGGCGCGCGGTTCGTCGGGCCGCCACGGGCGGTCGAAATAGGCGGAAATGCGCGGGCCCACCGCCTGCACGACGAGGCGCGCCGGCGCGCCGTTGACGGCGACGAAGCCCTTCACGCGCAGAATGTCGTGGGCGCGGATGGCCTCGGCAATGCGGCCGAGAAGGTCGGTGCGGTCGCCGACCGGCCCGAAGGCAACGGAGAAGCTGTCGAAATCGTCGTGATCGTGCTCGCCCTCGCCGTTCATCTCGTGATGCGAATTGCGGGCGTTGAGGTCGGCCTCCGCCGCGGCGCCGAGGCCGAACGCGATGGCCGGATCGACGACCCCCTCGCGCGCGCGCACGAAATGCACGCCGGCGCGCACCGCCCCTCTCAAGTCCTCTTCAATGCCGGCAAGCGCTGCCTCTTCGACGAGGTCGGCTTTGTTCAGGAGGATCATGTCGGCACAGGCGAGCTGGTCTTCGAACAGCTCGGAAAGGGGGTTTTCATGCTCGAGCGCCGGGTCGGCGGCCCGTTGCGCCGCCACCGCCGCTTCGTCGTCGGCGAAGCGGCCCTCGGCGACGGCCGCGCTGTCGACCACCGCGATCACCCCGTCGACGCTGATCCTGGCGGATATCTCCGGCCAGTTGAAGGCCCGCACCAGCGGCTGCGGCAGCGCCAGCCCCGAGGTCTCGACGACGATGTGCTGCGGCGGCGCCTCGCGCTCCAGAAGCCGCGCCATGGCCGGCAGGAAATCGTCGGCCACCGTGCAGCAGATGCAGCCGTTCGCCAGCTCGACGATGTCGTCTTCCCGGCACAGCGGCTCGCCGCAGCCCTTGATCAGCTCGGCATCGACGCCGACATCGCCGAACTCGTTGATGATGAGCGCGATCCGCCGCCCACCGGCATTCTTTAGAAGATAGCGGATGACCGTGGTCTTGCCGGCGCCGAGAAACCCGGTGATCACGGTAGCCGGTATCTTCTGCGAGGCGTCCATCGGCCACCGCCCCTCAGCTCACCTTCAAGGTGCCGCCACGGCCGAGCAGCCAGCCGGTCGCGGTGCCGAGCACCAGCCAGAAGACCGCCGATGCGCCGATGGAGACAGCGGCAAAGGCGGCGGCAAGAGCGGCGGGCACCGCGCTCGCGTGGCTTTCCGGCTGCGGGGCGCCGACAAGGTGCGGCAGCGCGACGAGTGCGATCCCCAACGCCTTGAGCGCCATACTCCGGCCGAAGACGATGAGACCGCCTCCGGCGGCACTGGCCGCAACCGTCGCCACCCACCAGACCTGGCGGGCGAAAAGATCGCCCGCCAGCATGCCGGGAAGCTCGGGCGCCAGCCCCAGCGCGGGGGCGACCGAAACGGCGAGGAAACCGCCGAGCCCCCACACCGCGCCTGCCGGTGCGGAAACCGCGCGCCCGGAGACCAGGATCGCGGCGATCAGCAGCAGGGCAAAGCCCATGCCGGTGATGAGATTGGCGGCGAGCGTCAGCGCGTCGCGGGAAATGCTGCTTTCCGCCGGCTCGGCCGGTTCGTGGCCATGGGCGGGCGTTCCGGCGGCGGGTTTATGCGGCGCGGCGACCTCATGGGTCTCCGCCTCGAGGATGAGCGGAACCACCTTGGCGAAATGAACGGCGGACACGACGAGTCCGGCCAGGACTCCGGCGAAAATCGCCGCGTAAAGCACGCGCGTGATCATGGCATTTCCCTCGGTGTACCGACGAACGGGTGAGTTGACTCCCGGAAATCACATGCCCACATCGCCGACCCCGACAGCGCCCGACCCATACCGTCGTTCCCGAGAAATCGGGAACCCATTGGCCTGAGCCGCGGCCACTTCCCTATCCGCCCTCTTTCGGGATCAGCAAGCGGCATCGCCAATGGATCCCCGCCTGCGCGGGGACGACGAGGGAAGAGGACGCCCGATAACCCCTCCGCGCCGAGGAGAGGTATAATACCCCGAAGCCTCCCCATGGGACTTGCCCTCAGTGGCAGGGGAAGGTGAAGGCGTGGCGCGTGTCGTGGGCGGCGGCGTGAATGGCCTCAGGGCTGGCAAAGCCGACGCCGGCAATGAAGACGAGGCCGAGCAGGGCGGACACCAGCGCGGCTGCGTGGCGCTCGCCGATTCTTGCGATGGATAGACCGGGAATAAGTGTTCTGAGCATGACACCCTCCGTGTGCGCGTCCAAGGGACGATCCGGCCGAACGGGCATCGCGCCACGCTCTCGACCGCTGGCGGCAGGTCTCCTGGCTCACGGGTCGTTGGCGCTGCGCTAAGCCTTCCCGGTTTCCCAGTGGCACAACAAGGCGCAGACCTCGCCGTTCACAGTTGCGGGGGCAGCCACGGTCTTGGCCCCTGATGGGTACGCCGCACCGTGTTCCCTTTTGATCCCCTGGCCGTCCGGCCGACGGGAACCGCCTGATTGCAAGTGCTACACGATCAGGGGTGCAAGTCAATGGCGCGGCCCGCGGCAGGCGCGCTTGTGCAAGCTTCCACAGTGGACCGGGATAGCGAATCCGGGCTCAGGCCGACTTCGCGACCGTGACCGAAGAGTCGGTGGGCTCCGCCGGCGCCGTGAGTATGCCTGAACGGACCGGCAGTTCGTTGATATCCTTTTGCGGCATCGGTTTGCCGTAGAGATATCCCTGGACCTCCTCGCACCCCTCCTTCATCAATGCCTGCGCCTGCTCGATCGTCTCCACGCCTTCGGCGTTGATGTGAATGCTGAGCGCCCGCCTCAGTGCGATGATGGCGCGGACGATCGCCTGCGCGTCGCCGTCGCGATTGAGATCGCCGATGAAGGACCGGTCGATCTTGATCTTGTCGAACGGGAAGCGGCGCAGATAGCCGAGGCTCGAATAGCCGGTGCCGAAATCGTCCATCGCGATGTGGACGCCGAGTTGCCGCAGCGCATTGAGCACGTCGAGCGTTCGCGTCGTGTCGGCGATCGGCACCACCTCGGTGATTTCGAGCTCGAGGCGATTCGCCGGCAGGCCCGCGCCGCGGGCACGTCGCGAAGACTGGCCACGTTAGGGGCGACAAGTGCAGGAACAATGAATCGGAGGCCAAATGAAGCCCCGTTTGCCTCCACTGACGACGATTTCTGCAACTGGTGCTAATGAAGCATTAACGCCGATTGACCCGCCATTCGGCGGCTATGATTCAGCGTCCCCGGCCGATGGCGGTCCCGCGTGCAGGACGACGGCGCGGCGCGCCCAAGAGCCGTCAATCCGGACGCGGCGCGGTCTTGAGCGCCGCGACGGCCGCTTCCGCCAGCGTCTTCGCGCCCTCGGTGGTGCCGGCGATCGCCGCAAGATTGATGGCCGTTCCCTGCTCGATTCCCAAGGGCGACAGCAATATGACGCCTTCCCCGCGCCGCCCGGCGCCGTACAAGCGCTCGCCCACCAGATCGAGCGCCTGCGCGAAGGGCCTTGCGGCAAGCGCCAATCGGCTCAATTGCACGACCACGAGGCCCCTGCCGGCCCAGTTTCCGGTCAGGCGATTTGCCAGTGTCATCGGAATCGATACGCCGCCCCAGCGTCCATTGCATTCGATCCAGTGCAGGATGGCGGTCTCATAGTCGCGGCCGGCAATGACGGCATCGAAGCTGCAGCGCCCGAAATAGCCCAGAAGCTGGAATAGGCGGGCAAGCCGAAACGCCTCATCGGCGATGACCGGCGTCCAACGCTCGGGCAGCGACGCCGGCAGGGACCCGACGAACTCGGCCCGCCGCCCGGCAACGATCTGCTCGAACATGCCTTCGAGAACCGGTGGTCCGTCCGCGAGGGTCGGGATCCAGATCTGTATCGACGGGCTGGCAAGAACCGGCGCGTCCCACACCTCAACCAGCAGCGGGTATGCGCCGAGCCACCCGATTCCGCCCAGCACCCTGTGCAGATAGGCGCTCAGCGCCGGCATCGCCCGAGGCCTGATGTCGTCCGAATCCAGGCAGACATTGCCGGCCGACCCGGCGCTGTCGGGAATCTTGATCGCGACCCTGTCGGCGTCTTGCGCCAGGCGGGCCACGCAGGCGGCAAGCGCGGCGGGACCGTAGACTGAATGAAAGCGGGGCTGCGCCCGCGCTCCCAGGACCTCCGTGACCCGGTGCGAAAACCACACCTTGTCATTGACCCGGCGGGTGAGCCGCGGCGGCGGCCCGGCGACGCGGACGGGCGCGCCGCTGCGCTCCGCCAGCGCCCCGGCAAGCACCCAGGCGCTGCCCCTGCCGATATAGGGAAGGATCGTCAGCCCTCCGGCCCCGCTCGCCTTCGCCGCGATACGGTCGAACGCCTTCGCATCGCTGAGACACCTGGTCGCCAGGGGCGTGCGCTCGTCGCCGCCCGCCGCCGGCACGGTGAGGGCATCGATGGCTCCCAAGCCCAGCCCATGCTCGCGGTAATGCTCGAAGGCGGCGCTGCGGCTGCCGCTGATGAGCAGCATGTCTCCGTCGGCGGCCAGATGCGACAGCCGGTATTCGTACACCTGCGCGTTTTGCGGCCTCATCAGGGCCACTTCGCGGTGGTCGCCGATGAAGAGCGCTGCGCCCTCGCCCAAGCCCGCCTCGACGCCCGGCCCGAACACATCCGTGGACGAGAGCGTCGGCTCGTTCGCCAGCAAGTGGGCGGCGATGCCCTCAAGCCGTGCTGCTTCCGACGGCGCAACCGAGGCGGCAAAATTCGCCATGACCGGGACCGAGCCGCGCGTGGCGAGTACGGGGTCGGCCAGGTTGCTTTCCAAAAATCCCGCGAGACCGGTCATGCTCGGACCTCAATCCAGCGGCTGCCGGTAACCAAGCTTGGGTCTCATGGCTTTGGGTGACCTTGATCATGGTCAATTTCGAGCCCGCCTCCAGGCGATAGTCTCGTCACGGCTGCAACTTTCCGGGCCCACGTGCCGGCGCCTGCTTGGCAACGCACCATGTGCCGCCTTTACGGTTTCCATGCCAACGAGCCCACTCGGATCGAGTGCAGCCTGATCCATGCGCAAAACGCGCTGATGGCGCAGAGCATCCGCGACCGGGAAGGGCTGACCAACGGTCACGGCTGGGGCGTCGCCGGCTATCCGGACGGCATTCCATTCGTCGAAAAGCAGGCCTGGGCCGCCTATCACGGCGAGCATTTCAAGAAGACGGCAACACGGGTCTATGCGCGCACCGTCATCGCCCATGTGCGCCGCGCCACGGTCGGCCCGCCGGCCATCGAAAACACGCATCCTTTCGAGCATGGCCGCTGGCTGTTCGCCCATAACGGCACCGTCCCGAATTTCGACGCGATCCGCCGGTGGATGCTGGAAGCCATGGACCCACTCCACCGCAACGAGATTCGCGGCACCACGGACAGCGAGCATATCTTCCGTTATCTGCTTTCTCTCGAGATGCGGGCGCCGGAGCGGGCGTTGCGCGAGACGCTGCACGAGGGGCTTAGACAGATCGTCCTGTGGTCGATGGAGGTGGACCCCGACGCGAGGATCTCCTTGAACGTGCTGTGGACCGACGGCGACCATCTCGTCGGTTCGCGCCTCAACCGGACCCTCTGGTATCTGGAACGCAACGAAATCATCCATTGCCCCGTCTGCGGCCAGCCGCATGTGCATCACTCCTCCAAGCGGGACTATCGCGCCGTGGAGGTCGCTTCCGAGCCGATTACCGACGAGGCCTGGCTCGGCGTGCCCAATGGCACCGTGTTCAGCATCGACCCGGATATCTTCATGCACATCGAGCCGATGGCCCCGGAACTCCTGGAATGCGTTACCCCGGCGGCTGCCGACTAGGAACCGCTCCAGATGAAGGACGCCGACTGCGTTGAATTCCTGCGATGGGCATTGCCGCAGCTTGAGCTGCGTTGGCCGGGGTTCCGCAAGGTGCGCCGCCAGGTGTGCAAGCGCGTCGGCCGGAGGCTGAAGGAACTTGGGCTTGAGACCATCCGGCAATATCGCGAACGCTTGAACGCCGATCCCGAGGAATGGGCGGTGCTGGACGCGGCCTGCCGCATCACCGTCTCGCGCTTCTACCGCGACAGTCAGGTCTTCGCCGTTCTGCGGCGCGAAATCGTGCCGGCGCTGGCCCAGAACGCGTGCGCCGAGGCGCGCGCCGTGCGCTCCTGGTGCGCCGGGTGCGCCTCGGGCGAAGAGGTCTACACGCTGAGAATCCTGTGGGCGGCCGAAATTCAGGCAAGATTTCCCGAAATCGGGTTCGAGATCGTCGGCACGGACGCCGATCCGGTCATGATCCGCCGCGCGCGGCAGGGCTGCTATTCCCGCGGCAGCCTCGAGGACATGCCGCCCGAGTGGCTTTCCCGAGGGTTTACGCGCTCGAACGCAACCTATTGCGTAGCGGATGCCTATCGGCGGGACGTGGCTTTCCTGCTACAGGACATTCGCAGCGAGGCGCCGCCCGGCCCGTTCGATCTGGTCTTGTGCCGCAACCTCGCCTTCACTTATTTCATGCCGGCGCCGCAACGCGACACGCTTGACCGGATCGCGGCCGTGCTGCGGCCTCGGGGCTATCTGGTCGTCGGAGTGCGCGAAAGGCTGCCGCAAGGTGCTCGCGGGTACCGCGCGCTGACCGGCTGCCGGGAGATTTACCGGCGCGACGAAGCGGCGTGACGGACCGCAGGGCGGATCGTGCCGCCGAATGGAACCAGGACGGCTTCCGGGCTATTGACCCGCGTCAACCGAAACGACGACACTCCGCTCTATCCTGTTGAGCGGGGGAACCGAGCAAGGACGAGAAGATGGCACGTTCCCAGAGCCCCGCCCGGGCCTCCGGGCAGGCGTCCGAGGCGGCGGAAAAACTGCCGCCGGAGCGGCTGGTCCGCCGCTGCGACCTTTCCGGGCTTGAATTCAAGACGACGGCCGATCTCGACGAGGGCGACGGTCTGCTTGGCCAGGAGCGGGCGATCGAGGCGATCCGCTTTTCCACCGCCATCGACCGGCACGGCTTCAACCTGTTCGTCATCGGCCCGCCGGGCGCCGGCAAACGCACGGTCGTGCGCAAGTTCCTGGAGGACAAGGCGCGGAGGGATGAACCGCCTCTCGATTGGGTTTATGTCAATAATTTCGCCGAACCGCACAAGCCGCGCGCCATCTCCCTGCCGCCCGGCCGCGCCTTGGCGTTCCGCGATTCCATGGCCGAACTCATCGACGAGCTCGGCACGCTGCTGCCGGCCGCCTTCGAGAGCGAGGACTATCAGAACCGCCGCAACGCCATCGAGGAGCAGTTCCGGCACAAGCAGGAGGAGGCGTTCGAGGCGCTGCGCAAGGAGGCGGAGACCAATCAAGTCGCCATCCTGCGCACGCCGATGGGCTTCGCCATGGCGCCGGCGACGCCGGACGGCCAGGTCATGAAGCCGGACGTGTTCAACGAGCTGCCCGAGGACCGGCGCAAGGCATTCGAGACCGTGATCGAGGGCCTCCAGGAAAAGCTCGCCGCGATCCTCAAGTCGATCCCGAAATGGGACAAGGAGCGGCGGCTCGGCGTGCGCGAGCTGAACCGGGACGCCGCCAAGTCGGCGGTCGGTCAGTCGATCGAGGAGGTCCAAACGAATTTCAAGGACCTGCCGCAGGTCATCGAGCATCTCGAGGTCGTGCGCCAGGACCTGATCGACAATGCCGGCCTGTTCATCGCCAGCAGCGGCGAGGAGGAAAGCGGCATCGTCGCGATTGCCGGCATGGACGGCCGTTTCGACCGCTACCAGGTCAACGTCATCGTCGGCCAGGAGCCGGAGACCAGCGGCGCTCCCGTGGTCGAGGAGACCCACCCCTCGCTCCGCAACCTCCTCGGCCGCGTCGAGCACATGTCGCAGCAGGGCGCGCTGACGACGAACTTCAGCCTCATCAAGGGCGGAGCGTTGCATCGCGCGAACGGCGGCTATCTGCTCATCGATGTGCGCCAGCTGCTGATCGAGCCGCTGTCCTGGGTCGCGCTCAAACGAGCCTTGAAGACCAACTGCATCACCATCGAATCGATGGGCGAGTATCTCAGCCTCATCTCGACCATCTCGCTGGAGCCCGACCCGATCCCGCTCGGCGTCAAGCTGGTGCTGTTCGGCGACCGGCTGCTCTACTATCTGCTCGCCGAGTTCGACCCCGACGTGCGCGAGCTGTTCAAGGTGGTCGCCGACTTCGACGATTCGATGCCCTGGGCGCCGGAGACGGCGGGGCTCTATGCGCGGCTGATCGCCGGCGTGTGCCGGCGCGACGGGCTTTGCCCCTTCGACCGTGACGCCGTGGCCCGGGTCGTCGAGCGCTGCGGCCGCTTCGCCGAGGACAGCAAACGCCTGTCGCTGCTCGTCGACCCCATGGCCGACCTGATGCGCGAAGCCGACTTCCGCGCCCGCGAGGCCAAGCGCGACGTGGTGACGGCGACCGATGTCGATGCCGCCGTCGAGGCGCAGATCCGCCGCTCCAGCCGCCTCAAGGAGCGCGCCGAGGAGCATATTCTGCGCGGCATCGCCCTCGTCGACACCGAGGGCCAGGCGGTGGGCCAGGTGAACGGCCTCAGCGTGTTGCAGCTCGGCGGCTTTGCCTTCGGCCGGCCGAGCCGGATCACCGCCCGGGTCCGGCTCGGCGCCGGCAAGGTCGTCGACATCGAGCGCGAGGTCGAGCTCGGCGGCCCGATCCACTCCAAGGGGGTGCTGATCCTGTCCGGCTATCTGGCGGCGCAATATGCGCCGGAAGCGCCGATGTCGCTGGCGGCGACGCTTGTCTTCGAGCAATCCTATGGCGGGGTCGAGGGCGACAGCGCGTCCGCCGCCGAGCTCTTCGCGCTGATCTCGGCGCTCGCCGAAGTACCGCTGCGCCAGGATCTGGCGGTGACCGGCTCGATCAACCAGATGGGCCATGTTCAAGCCATCGGCGGGGTGAACGAGAAGATCGAAGGCCATTTCGACCTGTGCAAGGCGCGCGGGCTGACCGGCACCCAGGGGGTCATCATCCCGGATTCGAACGTCCAGCACCTGATGCTGCGCGACGACGTGATCGAGGCCTGCGCCGCCGGAAAGTTCGCCGTCTATTCCATCGCCACGGTCGATCAGGGCCTTGCGCTCCTGACCGGCATGCCGGCCGGCGTGCGCAGGGCCGACGGCGCGTTTCCGGACGGCTCCGTCAACCGCCGCGCCGAGGAGAGGCTCGTCGCCTTCGCCGAGGCGCGCAAGCGCTTCGGCGCTGCGGGGGAGGCGGCGGAGACGGAGAAGAAGCCATGAGAACGCCGCAGGTCGCCGCCGCCGAGGTCTTCCGCCGCATGATCATTGCGCTCGGCGCCGGCGGCGCCAGCGAGGAGGGCCTTGCCGCCGCGGCGGAGATCGCCGCCCTGATGGGACTCGAGATCGAGGGCCTGTTCATCGAGGACGAGGCGGTGCTCGGCCTTTCCGCGCTGCCGTTTTTACGCGAGATCGAGGCGGGCTCGCTTGCTTCGCGTCCGTTCGAACCGGCGAGGCTCGAAAGCGAGATGCGGCTTGCCGCCGGCGCCCGCCACAGGGCGCTTGCGGCAGCCGCGCGGCGGAGCCGGACCACGTTCCGTTTTCAGGCGGTGCGCGGCGAGATCGAGGCCATCGTCTCGCGCACCGTCGGCGCCACCGACATCATGGTCGTGATCGAGCCGCGGGGCGCGGCCGAGCGCACCAGCCACGCAGCGGTGACGATGCGCCGCGCGGCGATGCGCTCGCACGCTTCGGTTCTCTATGTGCCGGCGCCAGTGAGACGGCGCCGGGGCGCGGTCGCGGCCTTCGTGGGGCGCGACGGCGATCAGACCGAGCTCCTGCGCCTTGCCGCGCGCATCGCGGCAGCCAGCGATAACGATCTCGTCGTGCTGTCGACGGACCTCGCCGATGCCGGCCGTCAGCGGATCGCCAAGCTTGCCGGCGCGGCTGGCCTCGCCGCTGGCCGCGTCCGGCTGCTGCCGCTTGCAGACGACAGCCCGGGCGCTCTCGCTCGGGCATTGGAGAGCATCGAGCAGCGCCTCGTGGTGTTGAGCCGCGGCGCCCTCGGCCTCGATGACGAACGGGCCCTGACGGCGCTTGCGGCCCGATTGCGGGTCCCCATCCTGACGGTGGAGCGGCCCGAGAAGAGCGCCGAAGGCTGAAGCGGTGACCGGCCGGAGCGAAGAGCAAACCGGACTTTTGATCGTTGCCCATGGCGAGCGCGGCGGCAGCACGGAAAACCGCCTGGCCCATGCGCTCGCAGAGCGGATGCGGTCAGGCGGGCGCTACGCCCAGGTCGAAGTCGGTTTCCTCCGCGCGCGGCCGCGCGTCGAGCAGGCGGCGGCCCGGTTCGCGGCAAAGCGGTTTGCCGTCTATCCGCTGTTCATGAGCGACGGCTATTATGTCCGCGAGGCGATCCCCGAACGGCTCGGCGGTTCGGCCCGCCGAGGGCAGGCGACCATTCTCGATCCCCTCGGCGTCGACCCGAAGCTTCCGGCCCTGGTGGCGAGGCTGGCGCGTCAGACTGCGGACCGGGCGGGAAAGGAGAGTGCCGCGGCCCATCTCCTTCTCGTCGCGCACGGTTCCTCGAAGAGCGGTGAATCCGCCGAGGCCGCGCGCGCCATTGCGGAAAAGGTCGCGGCGATCGCCGATTTCGCCTCGGTTGACGTCGCCTTTCTCGAGGAGGAGCCGTTTCTCGACCATGTGCTGCCCCGCGCGCCGGGGGCGGCGGTGGTCGTCGGCCTGTTCGCCGGCGATGGGCTGCACGCCGGCGAGGACCTGCCGGCGGCGGTGGCCAGGAGCGGCCGCCGCGACATCGCGCTTTGCCCTTCGATCGCGTCGGAGCCGGCGCTTCTCGACCTGATCGAGCGGGCGCTTGTCGGACCATGAAAAAACCGGCCCCGAAAGCGTGGGGCCGGTATTGCCGGAGGCGAGGGAGGAACAAATTCCGTTCTCAGTGGTGCTCGTGCAACCAGCAGTTTTTGACCTTCTTCCAGACCGGGCCGGCCGGCGTCCAGATCTTCTTCCACTTCTTCGTGCAGTGCTTGTGCAATGCCGGGCCGAAGAAGGGGTCGCCGAAATAACCCGGCGTGCCGATGCCGACCGAAAAGCCGTCGCCGTGAATGCCGAGGCTGAAGCCGACATGGCTGGCGCTGGCGGGGGTGGCGGTGGGCGCGATGGCCGCGACCGACAGGGCGGCGGCGGTGGCCAGGGTGATGATGGTCTTCCTCATGGTTCAACTCCTTTGGGGTGCGGGTTCGAAGTGCGAAGACAATGGTGAGACGCCGAAAGCGCCGAGCCGGTTCAAACGGGTCCGATCTTTTTTCGTGATTGCACCGCAACCCATTGATTAAGTTGATTGTTTGAAACGGAACGAAATCTGTTGCATGAGGTAGCGGGGAGGATTTCTGGCATGAGCCAGGGTCGCGAGGAGCGGGAGTCGGAGCGCCGGCGCGCGGCGCTGCGCGACCTCGAGCGCGCCGGCGAGCAGTCCGAGGTGGTCTTTTCGAGTTCGGTGAAGCGGGTGGTCGCGCGTGCGTGGGATCACTTCACCGCCGCCGACGCCGACAGCACCGAACGCATCGAGGTCTGGGGACGGCGCATCGGCCGCGCGCTATCGCTCATTGCGGTGCTCGTGCTCGCATATTATCTCGCCGTCACCTATCTCTAGCTTTCGCGGAAGATACCGCCGCGACTTGGGATTTCGGGTCTCGCTGCTTGACCTGCGGTCGCTTTGGAGCTTTGTCGTTACCCCGGGGGGCCCGAGGGAGAAGATCATGGCGGTCAGCCGATGGGTTCAAATGACCGACTGGGGAAGTCTCGAGGCGCCGAGCCTGGAGGAATTGGAGCGTCTGGCCCGGCAGGCCTATGCGGCGCTGCCGCAGGAGTTTCGCAACCTGTGCGATGCCCTGCTCATTCGGGTTGAGGAATTTCCCACAGCCGAGGTGCTCGACGAGCTCGACGTTGAATCCGAATTCGACCTGCTCGGGCTGTTCGCCGGCATCGGCCTTGCCCACAAGGGCAGCGTCTTCTCCGGCGAGATGCCGAACATGATCCGCCTCTACCGGCGGCCGATCCTCGACTATTGGGCCGAGCACGAGGAGTCCCTGGGCAGTGTCGTCACCCATGTGCTGGTGCACGAGATCGGCCATCATTTCGGCCTCTCCGACGACGACATGGAGCGCATCGAGCTCGCGGCGGGCTAGAGCATGTTCCGCAAAAGTGGGAACCGGTTTTGCGAAAAGAACATGCTCAATCAAAGGGATAAAAGCGAAATCCGATTCAGTTCGAACGGAATTCGCTCTTGACCCTTGACCCCGGCGCTGCCGATCGGCCATGACAAGGGGCCGTGAGGCCGTTTCGGCTGGAGAACTTGCGGAATGGAAAAATTCACCACGCTTTCCGGCGTCGCCGCGCCGCTCGACATGATCAATGTCGACACCGACATGATCATTCCCAAGCAGTATCTGAAGACCATCGCCCGCACCGGCCTCGGCAAGGGCCTGTTCACCGAGATGCGCTATCATGACGACGGCTCGGAGAATCCCGATTTCGTCCTCAACAAACCCGCCTACCGCAACGCCAAGATCCTGATCGCCGGCGAGAATTTCGGCTGCGGCTCGAGCCGCGAGCACGCCGCCTGGGCGCTTCTGGACTTCGGCATCCGCTGCGTCGTCGCGCCGTCCTTCGCCGACATCTTCCATTCCAACAGCGCCAAGAACGGCATGCTGCTCGTCACCCTGCCGCGGCGGGAGATCGACAAGCTCTTGGACGACGCCGCGCGCGGCGCCAACGCGACGCTCACCGTCGATCTGGAAAGCCAGGAAATCCGCGGGCCCGACGGCGGCGTCATCGCCTTCGACATCGACCCGTTCACGAAGCACTGCCTCATCAACGGCCTCGACGATATCGGCCTGACCCTGGACAAGGCGCAGGCGATCGAGGCGCACGAGAGGAAGCTGCGCGAAACACGGCCTTGGCTGTGAGTAAGGATGGCCTCAAATGAGTTACCCGGAGTTTGTTGTTCCCGTCGGCGCGCTGATCGTCGCGCTGCTGATGCTGGCCGGCGGCGGTTATCTCGTCTACCGCAACTCCAAGCCGGGCTGGAGCTCCTATACGCTGCAGGCCTTCGGCCTCGTCATGTTCGTGCCGACGGTGTTCCTTCTCGCCGTCTACGGCCTGCTTTCCAAGGAGATCATCGCCACGCTGCTCGGCGGCATCGCCGGCTATATCTTCGGCCGCGGCGGCAGCTCGGCCAAGGACTGAGCCCGGCGGCGCTTTCAGATGAAGGTCCCCGTCGGCGCCCAAGGCCCGAACCCGTCCCTTGCCAGGACCGCTTGAAGCGACTAGTCGGCTGATTCAGTCAGATTGAAGGGTATAGATGCTTGAGTTTAGTGCGAGCGTCTTTGGTGGTGAAGTGCCAGTCGGACTTGGTGTGATGGGCATTGCGATCGTGCTCCCAGGCGGCGATTTCCTCGATGAGGGTTTGTTTATCGGGAATGCGGCGGTCGAGACATTGGGAGGAGAGGACGCCGAGTTCGGACTCCGCGAGATTGAGCCAAGAACCGTGCTTTGGGGTGTAGTGCCATTCGAAGCGTTCAACCAGGCGCCTGGCTTCGGCGGCTGGAAAGGCCTCGTAGAGTGACGCCTTGCTGTGGATGTTGAGATTGTCCTGGACCAGAACGATGGTTTTGGCGTCTGGGAAGTGGACATCGGCCAAGTCTTTCAAGACGCGAGCGTAGTCCACGGCGGTGTGGCGATCGGTGACCTCGACATGGCGCCAGCCTTCGAGCGGGGCGAATAGCATGAACAGGTTGGCGGTGCCGTTGCGCTGGTACTCGTAATCGAACCGGGCCGGACGCCCCGGTTTCATCGCGATCGGCGTCCGCGTTTCGGCGATCAGTTGCTTCGAGGTCTCGTCCAGGCAGACCAGCGGGCGGTCGGGATCATGGGGCCGCGTGTAGACGGCGAGTACGTCTTCCATCGCCGCTACGAAGGCGCTGTTGGCCTTCGGCGGGATGACCCAGCACTGGCGGCGATGGGGCTTGAGCGTGTTTTTTTGAGCGTGCGTCCGATCGTCGAGTCGCTCGCGCGCTCGACGATGCCGAGTTCCACGACCTTGTTCTCCAACAGTCGCAAGGTCCAGCGCGCGCGTCCCTTGGGAGGCTTGGAGCAGGCCAGGGCGATCAGCTTGGCTTCCTTCTCACCGTCGAAGATGCGCGCCACCGCCGGCGTTGTGCGCTGTTTGCGGCTCAGAACCGCCGCAAAACCCTCTTCCACCAGTTGCTTGCGCACCCGGTAGACCATGGAGGCGCTGGTATCGAGAGCCGTGATGATCCGAGCGTCACTCCAGCCTTCGCCGGCGTCCGTGACATCGGCCTTCAACAGGATGCGCGCCTTCAGCAGCCGCTGCGCGGGCCCCTTGCCTTTTCGGATCAGCGCCTGGAGTTGCTCGCGTTCCTCCGCGCTCAGCCGCACCACATATTTCTTTACCGCAATGTCCTTTCCAGCCATGTTCGCCTCCGTCGCTCGAACCGCGACCAAAGCGAATCATCAAATCCTTTCAAATTGGTTGAAGCGGGCGACTAGCAATCCTCCGCTTGCTAGGAGGGAACGGACCAACGGGGACGGGCACATGGCGACCTACGATCTTCTTCTTCTTCCCGGCGACGGCATCGGCCCGGAGGTCATGGCCGAGGTCGAGCGCATCGTCGCCTGGCTCAACGCCGCAGGCCCCGACAGGTTCAAGACCGAGGAGGATCTGGTCGGAGGTGCCGCCTACGACGCGCACGGCAAGGCGATCTCCGACGAGGCGATGGCCAAGGCGCTTGCCGCCGACGCCGTCATCTTCGGCGCCGTCGGCGGGCCGAAATGGAACGACGTGCCCTATGACGCGCGCCCCGAGGCCGGTCTTCTGCGGCTCAGAAAGGACCTCGAGCTGTTCGCCAATCTGCGGCCGGCGATCTGCTATCCGGCCCTCGCCGACGGCTCGTCGCTGAAGCGGGAAATCGTCGAGGGGCTCGACATACTGATCATCCGCGAGTTGACGGGCGGCGTCTATTTCGGCGAGCCGAAGGAGATCCGCGACCTCGGCAACGGCCAGAAGCGCGCCGTCGACACCCAGGTCTACGATACCTACGAGATCGAGCGCATCGCGCGGGTCGCCTTCGACCTCGCCCGGACCCGCGGCAATCTGGTGCACTCGGTGGAAAAGCGCAACGTCATGAAGACCGGCGTGCTGTGGCACGAGGTGGTCAGCCGCGTGCACGCGGCCGAATACCCTGACGTCAGGCTGGAGCACATGCTCGCCGACAATTGCGCCATGCAGCTCGTGCGCAACCCGAAGCAGTTCGACGTGATGGTCACCGACAACCTGTTCGGCGACGTGCTCTCCGACATCGCCGCCATGTTGACCGGCTCGCTGGGCATGCTGCCGTCGGCCTCCCTCGGCGCGCCGGACGCCAAGACCGGCCGCAGGCGAGCGATGTACGAGCCGGTGCACGGCTCGGCCCCCGACATCGCCGGCCAGGGCCTCGCCAACCCGATCGCCATGATCGCCTCCTTCGCCATGGCGCTCAGATATTCCTTCGGCAAGGGCAAAACCGCCGACCTGATCGAAAAGGCCATCGCCAAGGCGCTCGAGGAGAGCCTGCGCACGAGCGACATCATGCAACAGGGCTGCAAGAAGGTTTCCACCGCCGAAATGGGCGCGGCCATCCTCAAGGCGATGGAAAAGGCCGCAGGCTGATGGACGGCCCCGGCGTCCCTCTTTTGCGGCGGGCGGCAATACGGTATCCTGCGATCGCGTATTAGGGGAGGATCGGCCCATGCGCCGGCTCATCACGTCCTTGGGGCTCGGCTGCTTCATGCTCATTGTCCCGTCGGGCGCGGCCCTTGCGGGCTGCGCGGAATCAATCGGCCTGCTTGCCAAGCAAGTCACGCTGATCGGCGACGCCAGTGCACTCGCCGCCGATCCGAACACCCCGCTCGGGCCGGGCGACACGCTGATCACGCTCGAAAAACCGGCACTGAAATCGCGCACGGCCGAGGCCTTCGACGTGTTCGAAACGCCGCAACCCGCTGCGGGAGACAAGGCGGATTGGGGATTTTCGGCCAATCTGGCGCGCGCCCGTGAATCGCTCGACAATGCGCGCACGGCGCTCGACCGTGGCGATACCCCCGCCTGCGAGGAGGCAATCACGGTGGGCCTCGCGGCGGCTCACCGGGCGCGGGCTTGGCTTACGAGGGGTGCCGGCTCCTCCTAGAGCGGCTTTAGAGGAAGGCGATCCATCGCCCGGCAAGCAGCGCCGTAATCCAGATCGCCATCGACAGCGCTGCCGAAAATTTGAGCCCCGGCGCGACATTTCCGCCTGTGATCGCCGTCCGCCAGGCGGGGGTGAACCGGATGGCGAGCGCATGGATCGCACCGAGCGCGACCAGCGATATCTTGGTCAGGAAGGCCGGGTTGCCGGCATATTCAAGCGGCTGCACCGAAAACAGGAAAAAACCCGTGGCGATGGCGAATGTCAGCCCGGTGGCGGAAATCGCCGTCATCAGGCGGATGAATGGGCCGGCCGCCACGCCCTGAAACAGACCGAGCAGTCTAAGATCGGCGGGAAGGATCCCGCCGATCAGAAGCGTCAGGGAGAAAATGTGCCCGGCGTTGACGAACGGGTAGATGTAGACGGAGCGACGAACGAGCGCCGCCACGTCCCAATCGTGCAGCGCCGTCAGCCATTCCGTCAGCATTGCCGCCCCGAGCCTCAGATGCTCGGGACGCGATCGGGATAGACGTCGTAGGTCTTGCCGTTCACGACGACGCGCGCCGCCTTCATGCGCAGCTGGCCGTGATCGCGCGCCCGGAAGCCGATCAACGTCGCTTCGTCGCCGATTTTGGCCGCGTCCTCGTTGAAGCCGGCGCGCAACGAGCGCGACAGCGGCGCGAGATCCACGTCCCAGACCCCGTCCCCGGCGCGCACCTTCAGCGTGACGTGCGGGTTGCCGATATAGATGTGCTCGATGACGCCCGTCAGCTTGAACGGCTCGTCCTCGGTCCAGGCCCAGCCGTGGTGGGCGGCGGCGGCGGGGGCAAGCAGCGCGAGGGCTAAGCCTGACAGGATGACCCGGCGGCTCAGGTGGTGAATGCGCATGTCAGGTCCTCCTTCGACCGGCGACGGCTTCCGGCGCCATTGACAGACGCAATATAATGCGCCCGGAGCGGCGACCAAATCACGCTTTGGCGAGCGGGAGCAGCCGGTGCCGAGGCAAGCGGCAGGGTGCGCCGGCCGCGCGCGACATTTAGTCTGGCTTGACATTTCCGGAACGATGAGGCTCTAGGAAGCCGCGCAACACGCCGCACCCCGAGGAGAATTCGTCATGGGTTACAAGGTCGCCGTGGTCGGCGCGACCGGCAATGTCGGCCGCGAGATGCTGAACATCCTGGCCGAGCGGAAATTCCCCGCCGACGAGGTCCATGCCGTCGCCTCGCGCCGTTCGCTCGGCACCGAGGTCTCCTTCGGCGAGCGGAGGCTGAAGTGCCGCGACCTGGAGCAGTTCGACTTCTCGGGCGTCGATTTCTGTCTGATGTCGGCCGGCGGCGCGATCTCGAAGGAATGGTCGCCCAGGATCGGCAAGGCCGGATGCCTGGTGATCGACAATTCATCGGCCTGGCGCTACGACCCCGACGTTCCGCTGGTGGTGCCCGAGGTCAATCCTGACGCCGTCGCCGGCTTCCCCAAGAAGAACATCATCGCCAATCCGAACTGCTCAACCGCCCAGCTCGTGGTGGCGCTGAAGCCGCTGCACGATTTGGCCAGGATCAAGCGCGTGGTGGTCGCCACCTACCAGTCGGTCTCCGGCGCCGGCAAGGAGGCGATGGACGAATTGTGGACGCAGACCCGCGGCATCTTCGTCACCGACATGCCGGAAGCGAAGAAGTTCACCAAGCAGATCGCCTTCAACGTCATTCCCCATATCGACGTGTTCATGGAGGACGGGTCGACCAGGGAAGAGTGGAAGATGGTCGCCGAGACCCACAAGATCCTGGACCCCAAGATCAAGCTCACCGCGACCTGCGTGCGGGTGCCGGTCTTTGTCGGCCATTCGGAGGCCGTCAATATCGAGTTCGAGAAGCCGATCACCGCGGACAAGGCGCGCGACGTATTGCGCGAGGCGCCGGGCTGTCTCGTCATCGACAAGCGCGAGAATGGCGGCTATGTGACGCCGGTCGAATGCGTCGGCGACTATGCCACCTTCATCTCCCGCATCCGCGAGGACGAGACCGTCAAGCACGGCCTGAACATCTGGGTCGTCTCCGACAATCTGCGCAAGGGCGCGGCGCTCAACACGGTGCAGATCGCCGAGACCGTCGTCAATCGCGGCCTGATCAAGCAGAAGGCGGCGTAAGGCACGCTTCGCGCCGGCCCAGCCGGTGCATGCGCACCCGGGCAACGGCGCGCAACAAGGCGTCCTGGCTCTCGATGAGCGCCAGCTCGTCGAGCCCGGCGCGCACCGTGCGCCGCAGAATCTCGCGCAGGCTCGCCGAAGCGCTCTCCAACGCATCCTCCGCGCGCGCGACCTGAGACGAGATGTTCACCGGCGTGGCCATCGGTCGCCGTCCCTTCTCGTGCCAAGAATGGTGACACAGGGCTCTACCCTCGATTAGTTTGCATCGCAACAATTGATGGGAGAGGAGCGATGAGCGACGAGATCAGGCCGCGGCGCAGCACCCTCTACATGCCGGGCTCCAACGCAAGGGCCCTGGAAAAGGCAAAGACGCTTGCCGCCGACGCGCTGATCCTCGATCTGGAGGACGCGGTCGCGCCCGCGGCCAAGGCCGCCGCCCGCGACCAGGTCAAGGCGGCGGTCGCCGCCGGCGGCTACCGCCCGCGCGAGGTGGTCATCCGCATCAACGCCCTGTCGACGGAATGGGGCCGCGACGACCTTGACGCCGCCCTTGCCGCCGGGCCCGACGCCATCCTGGTTCCCAAGGTATCGAGCGCCGGCGAGCTTGACCGCATCCGCGCCGCCTTCGCCGCCGCCGGCTCGGACGGGCGCGTGGCCTTGTGGATCATGATGGAGACGCCGCTTGCCATTCTCAACGCCGCCACGATCGCGGCTGGCGCCGCCGATCGCGATGCGCGGCTTGCCTGCCTCGTCATGGGCACCAACGATCTTGCCAAGGAGACCGGCGCGAGCCTCGGCCACGGCCGCTTCGCCATGGTCCCCTGGCTTGCGACCTGCGTCGCGGCGGCGCGAGCCAACGGCCTTGCCATCCTCGACGGGGTCTATAACGACATCCGCGACGCGGAGGGCTTCGCGGCCGAATGCGCGCAGGGCGCAGCCCTCGGCATGGACGGCAAGACGCTGATCCACCCCTCCCAGGTGCCGCCGGCCAACGAGATCTTCGCCCCGGCTCCGGCGGAAATCGAGCGGGCGCGGGCGATCATCGCCGCCTTTTCCCGGCCGGAAAATGAAGGCAAGGGGGCAATCGAGCTTGACGGGCGCATGGTCGAGCTTCTGCATCTGGAGACCGCGCGCCGGACCATGGCGCTTGCCGCCGCGATCGCGGCCACCCTCTAGAGCGGGATGAGGAAAAGCGGGAACCGGTTTTCCGCCCGCATCCTGCTCTATCTTATTAGAATCGATCACGTTTTATGATTTTGGATCGATTCGATCCGAAATCACCGTGATCCACAGCGCTTCCCGGTCCAAAGGAACCGCTCTAGGTCTCGTCGTTGCCGGCGTCGATGCCGCCGCCGAGGAGCCCGGTGACGTCGTCGTCTTCCTCCTCGTCGTCCTCGAGAAAGGTATCGTCGTCGTCGGTGTCGAGCGCTTCGTCTTCGATCTCGAACTTGTCTTCCTCGACCGCCTCGCCGGCCCGCTTCGCGGGCGCCTGTTCTTTTTCGGCCTCCTCGAGGGAGACTATTTCGGGCTTTTCCTTGGCCGGGGCTTTCTTGACCGGGACGGGTACCGGCTTTGCCGGCGCCGGTTGCGGGCTGACGCGTTCGACCGGCGGTTGGTAGACCGTGCTGCACTTCGGACAGACGATCGGCGTCCGGCCGAAATCATAAAACTTTGTGCCGCAGCTGGCGCAAGTCCGTTTGGTGCCGAGTTGGGGTTTCGCCACGACGGGGGTCTCGTCCTGTTCTGGTTTCATCCAAATTGGTCGCCGTCATCGCCACGATGGCGGCGGGCTGTCAAAACTTAGAAAGCCTATTTCGCGGCCATGGCCGCATGTCAAGCCCTTCGATCATGACGGCGGCGCCCGGCATGTGTTAGGAGAGGCCGGCGCGCGCCGTAGAGCCGCGTTTCAGGGCAGACTTATGATCCACTCGACGACGCCGACACCCCTTCGTGCAAGCCCCGGTTCGGCGTTGAGGGGATCGCTCCGCGTGCCCGGCGACAAATCGATCTCGCATCGCGCCGTCATGATCGCCGGCCTCGCCCGGGGCGAGACGCGGATCGAAGGGTTGCTCGAATCAGACGACGTCATGGCCAGCGTCGCGGCGATGCGCGCGCTCGGCGCCGGCATCGCGCGCGCCGGCGACGGCCTCTGGTCGGTGCGCGGATGCGGCAATGGCGCGCTGCTCGATCCCGACGGTCCGCTCGACCTCGGCAATTCGGGAACCGGCGCCAGGTTGCTCATGGGCCTCGTTGCCGGCCAGGGGCTGCGGGCCGCCTTCACCGGCGATGCCTCGCTGCGCAAGCGGCCGATGGGCCGCGTGCTCGCGCCGCTGCACTTGATGGGCGCACGCGTCCTCGAGGGCGCCGAGGGCCAATGTCTGCCGCTGACCCTGGAGGGCACGGCGCCGGCGATCCCGATCCGTTACCGCCTGCCCGTCGCCTCGGCCCAGGTCAAGTCGGCGATCCTTCTTGCCGGCGTCAATGCGATCGGCACCACCAGCGTCATCGAACCGGCCGCAACGCGCGACCATACCGAGCGCATGTTGCGCCATTTCGGCGCCGAGGTTTCGATCGAGGCGGGCGAGGACGGGCGCCATATCGGCGTCGCCGGCGAGGCCGATCTCGTCGGTTGCAATGTGCGCGTACCGGGGGATCCGAGCTCGGCCGCGTTCCCGCTCGTGGCGGCCCTCCTTGTCGGCGGATCGCGGGTGACCGTCGAAGCGGTGATGGTCAACCCAACGCGGGCGGGGCTGTTTGCGACCCTGCGGGAAATGGGCGCCGAGCTCGAATTCCGCAACGAGCGCGAGGAAGGCGGCGAGCCGGTTGCCGACATAAGCGCGGCGTCAAGCCGGCTCAGGGGCGTCGAGGTGCCGGCCGGACGCGCGCCCACCATGATCGATGAATATCCGGTTCTAGCCGTCGCCGCCGCCTTCGCCGAGGGCGACACAGTGATGCGGGGCCTCGGCGAATTGCGGGTCAAGGAGAGCGACCGCTTACAGGCGATCCTCGACGCGCTGGCCGCAAACGGCGTCGAGGCGCGGGCCGAGGGCGACGATCTGATCGTCCGCGGCAGTGGCGGCCGGGTGCCGGGAGGGGGCCTCGTCGCAACCCATATGGACCACCGCATCGCCATGGCCTTTCTGGTCATGGGACTTGCCTCGGAGCGGCCGGTCGACATCGACGATGCGGCCATGATCGCGACCAGCTTTCCGCGGTTCCAGGCGCTGATGGCAAGCCTCGGCGCCGGCGTCGCCGCGATCGGCGGGGCGACGGTCGAATGATTATCGCCATCGATGGCCCGGCGGCCTCCGGCAAGGGCACGCTTGCGCGCCGCCTTGCCGCCCATTACGGGCTCAACTATCTCGACACCGGCCTGCTGTACCGCGCGGTCGCCCACGCGCTGATCTCGCGCGGCCTCAGCCCGGCTGACGAGGAGGCGGCGTGCGCCGCGGCCCGCGACCTCGATCCGGCGGCGCTCGACGAACCGGCGCTGCGCGGGCGCGGCGTCGGGGCGGCGGCGTCCATCGTCGCCGCGATCCCGGGCGTCCGCGACCTCTTGCGCGCCTTCCAGCGGCGGTTTGCCGCTTCTCCCCCGGGGGCGGTCATGGACGGGCGCGACATCGGCACCGTGGTGTGCCCCGACGCCGACGTAAAGCTTTATGTGACCGCAAGCCCGGAGGAACGCGCGCGGCGGCGCTGGAAAGAATTGACGCAGAGCGGGGAGGATGCCGTGCTGGCCGACATCCTGGCCGACCTCGAGCACCGCGACGCGCGCGATCGCGAGCGTGCCGTGGCGCCGCTCAGGCGCGCCACCGATGCGCACTTGCTCGACACCACGGAATTGGATATAGAGGCCGCGTTTCGTGCGGCCGTCGAGCTGATCGACGGTTCCCTATCGGCCTGACCGGGCATGGCGCAATTGCCTGCCCCGAAAGTGTCGTTCGTGTTGTGCCCCATGCGGCCTTTCCGACCGCCGGAGGCGGAGCGGGCAAGACCGGACCAGCGCGAAAAGCAGGATCAGGGCCCTTGAGCTGCGAGTGCGCCGCCTGTCGGCAACGGACCGACGGCCGCCGCGGGGAAATTCGCAACTCGGGCCGCGTAGGATAATTTTGGACAAGGCGCCCCCCGCACCGGCAAGGAGTATTCATGGCCCAAGCCTCAGTCGACACGTTGAACCCGACCCGGGAGGATTTTACCGCGCTGCTAGAGGAATCGTTTCAGTCCGCCGGACTTGAAGAAGGCAGCGTGATCAAAGGCCGAGTGGTGGCCATCGAAAAGGATCTGGCCGTCATCGATGTCGGTCTCAAGACTGAAGGCCGCGTGCCGCTGAAGGAGTTCACCGGTCACGGCAAGGGCGAGGAAATTACCGTCGGGAGCGAGGTCGAAGTCTATCTCGAACGGGTCGAGAACGCGCTCGGCGAGGCGGTGCTGTCGCGCGACAAGGCGCGCCGCGAGGAGGCCTGGGAACGGCTCGAGAAGAGCTACAAGGAAAACGAGAAGGTCGAGGGCCAGATCTTCAATCAAGTCAAGGGCGGCTACACCGTCGATCTGGAAGGCGCGGTCGCCTTCCTGCCGCGCAGCCAGGTCGACATCCGGCCGGTGCGCGATATCGGGCCGCTGATGAACACGCCGCAGCCGTTCCAGATCCTCAAGATGGACCGCCGCCGCGGCAACATCGTCGTCTCGCGCCGCTCGGTGCTGGAGGAGACGCACGCCGAACGCCGGCACGAGATCGTTCAGAACTTGCAGGAGGGCCAGGTCGTCGAGGGGGTGGTGAAGAACATCACCGATTACGGCGCCTTCGTCGATCTCGGCGGCATCGACGGCCTGTTGCACGTCACCGACATCGCTTGGCGGCGTATCAGCCATCCCGCCGACGTGCTGTCGGTCGGCCAGACGGTCAAGGTTCAGATCATCAAGGTCAACCAGGAGACGCACCGCATCAGCCTCGGCATGAAGCAGCTCGAGGCCGATCCGTGGGAGGGCATCGAGACGAAATACCCGGTCGGCACCAAGTTCACGGGCCGGGTCACCAACATCACCGACTATGGCGCCTTCGTCGAGCTGGAACCGGGGATCGAGGGCCTGATCCACGTTTCCGAGATGAGCTGGACCAAGAAGAACGTTCACCCCGGCAAGATCGTCTCCACCTCCCAGGAGGTCGAGGTAATGGTGCTCGAGGTCGACCCGGTCAAGCGGCGCATCTCGCTCGGCCTCAAGCAGACCATGGACAATCCGTGGACGACCTTCGCGGACCGGTTTCCGAAGGGCACCACCATCGAGGGCGAGATCAAGAACATCACCGAGTTCGGCCTGTTCATCGGCCTGGAGGGCGATGTTGACGGCATGGTGCACCTGTCCGATCTCGACTGGAACCGGCCGGGCGAGGAGGCGATTCGGGACTATAAGAAGGGCGATGTGGTCAAGGCCGCCGTGCTCGACGTCGATACCGAGAAGGAGCGCATCAGTCTCGGCATCAAGCAGCTCGGCGGCGATCCGTTCAGCAAGGCGTCGGGCGAGTTCAAGAAGGGGGCGACCGTCACCTGCGAGGTCATGGAGGTCAAGGACAACGGGCTCGAGGTCAAGATCGCCGACACCGAACTTGTCGCCTTCATCCGCCGCTCCGACCTCTCGCGCGAGCGCTCCGAACAGCGCCCGGAGCGTTTTGCGGTCGGCCAGAAGGTCGACGCCAAGATCACCCAGTTCGACAAGAAGAGCCGCAAGATCTCCGCCTCGATCAAGGCGCTCGAGATCGCCGAGGAAAAGGAGGCGGTGGCCCAGTACGGCTCCGTCGATTCCGGCGCCTCGCTCGGCGACATTCTCGGCGCCGCGCTCAACAAGGCGCAGAAGGGCAGCGCCGCGAAAGGCGGCGCGGCGAAGGCCGAGGTAGACGAGGACGCCGCCGACAAGGCCGGGGCGGCCGAGGACGAGTAGCGGCCGGTCCGCGCCGCCGGCAAGCGGAAGAACCGCATGAGCCTGGACGCCGATGCACTCGTCGATCGACGCCGTCTCAGCCGGCGGGCAAGCTTCTGGCGCGTCGTCGCCTTCCTGCTCGCGCTGGCCGCGATCTTCCTTGCCGCCGTTCTGATCGGCGGCGAGGAGCTTCTCGACCGCCGCCCGCATATCGCCCGCATCACCATCGACGGACTGATCACCGATGACCGCAAGCAGCAGGAGCTGATCGAGCGCGCCAGCAAGGATGACCGCGTCAAGGCGCTGATCCTGGCGATCAATTCCCCGGGCGGCACGACCGCGGGGTCGGAAGCCTACTATCAGGCGATCCGGGCGGCCGGAGGCCGCAAGCCGGTGGTCGCGGTGCTCGGCACGCTAGCGACCTCGGGCGGCTATATCGTCGCCATCGCCACTGATCGCATCTTCGCCCGCGGCAATACCATCACCGGCTCCATCGGCGTCATCTTCCAGTGGGCGCAGATCCGCGAGGCGCTGGAAACGCTCGGCGTTCAGGTCGAGGAGGTCAAGAGCGCGCCGCTCAAGGCCGAGCCGTCGCCGTTCGCCGAGACATCGGAGGAAGCGCTCGCCGTGATGCGCGACATGGTCGCCGATTCCTATCGATGGTTCCTTGATCTCGTCGCCGAGCGGCGCCAGCTGGAGGCCGCCGAAGCCCGCCGCCTCGGCGATGGCCGGGTCTATACCGGCCGCCAGGCGCTCGGTGCCGGCCTGATCGACGAGGTCGGCGGCGAGAGCGAAGCCATCGGCTGGCTGTTCGAAAACTACGGCATCGATCCCAAGATCAAGGTCCAGGACTGGGAGCGGGAAAGCGAGTTCGGGGCTCTTAGCCTGCTCGATGGCGTCGCCTTGCGCCTGGCGCGGCTCGTCGGACTTGACCCGTTGGCAGCGATGCAACTCCTCGGAGAAATCGATGCGGCTCAACGACTTCGCCTTGACGGGCTGATTTCAGTTTGGCAGGCTCCAGGGGAGAAGGCGGACTAACCGTCGGCTGCCACAGGCATTTTGCCTGTCAGGGGAGGCACGCAATGATCAAGTCCCAACTTGTCCAGCGCATGGTTCGCGCAAATCCGCACCTGTTCCAACGGGACGTGGAGAATATCGTCAATACCATCATCCACGAGATTACGACGGCGTTGGCCTCCGGCAACAGGGTCGAGCTGCGCGGCTTCGGCGCCTTTTCCGTGAAAAACCGGCCCGCGCGCATGGGTCGCAATCCGCGCACCGGGGCCACCGTCTATGTCAGCGAGAAATACGTCCCGTTCTTCAAATCGGGCAAGGAAATGCGCGAGCGGCTGAACAGGGGCGGCGCCGGTTGACGGTATTGGCCGATCGCCGAAGGGCCGGTGAGAACCCGGGCGGAGCGGTCGCACGATGATCAAGAAGATCGTCTACATCGTTGTCCTCGGCCCGATCGCGCTGATCGTCATCGCGTTTTGCGTCGCCAACCGCCAGCTTGTCGACTTTTCCTACGATCCGCTGGGCGGCGCCGACCCGACCATGACTCTGCGGCTGCCCTTGTTCGTGCTGATCCTTGCCGGCATCCTGATCGGCATTGTGGCCGGCGGCTTCGCCGCCTGGCTGCGCCAGGGCAAGTGGCGCCGGTCGGCGCGGGTCAACGCCCATGAAGCGGCGCGCTGGCAGCGCGAAGCCCAGGAGCTGCGCCAGCGGCTCGAAGAAAGCGCCCGGCGCGCGCTGCCCGGAGCAAGCGCCGAGCCGCCGCTGTCCTGACAGGCGCGGATCCTCGACCCGGCTACTTGAGCATTGACGCGCCGGGCCATATGTCTTGGCGGCTGGAGCGGTTCCCTATGACCAGGAGCCGCTCTGGACGCCAGCCTAAGCAAAGTGGATCGATGACGCCCAAGATCAAGATCTGCGGCCTGTCGACGCCGGAAATGGTCGACGCCGCCCTGGCCGCCGGGGCCGATTGCCTGGGTTTCGTGTTCTACGAGCCGAGCCCGCGCCATATCGCCTACGAGACGGCCGCCCGGCTCAATGCGCGCGTCGCCGGCAGGGCGCAGAAGGTGGCGCTGACCGTCGATGCCGACGATGCCCGCCTTGCCGCGATCGCCAAGAGCCTCGATCCCGACTGGTACCAGCTGCACGGGCGCGAGAGCCCGCGACGGGTGCGGGAGATCCGCGCCCGCTTCGGCCGGCCGGTGATCAAGGCGATCCACATCGCCCGCGCCGAGGACGCGGCCGCTGCCGCCGGCTACGTTGACGCCGCCGACATGCTGCTTTACGACGCCAAGGCGCCGGACGGCATGGTGGGCGCGCTTCCCGGCGGCAACGGGGTCCTGTTCGACTGGACGCTGATCGGCGGCGAGCGGCCGCTGCCGGTGATGCTCTCCGGCGGGCTTAGCCCCGACAATGTCGCCGAAGCGATCCGGATCGTGCGGCCCGACGCCGTCGACGTCTCCTCCGGCGTCGAGCGCAGGCCCGGCGAGAAGGACCCGGAACGCATCGCTCTGTTCGTCGAACGGGCCCGGTCCGTGCAGTGAAAGAGGCGTTTGCGAAGAGGGCGTCCGGTGAGCCGTAACATCGTCAATACCTACCGCGCCGGTCCCGACGAGCGGGGCCGTTTCGGCATCTATGGCGGCCGCTTCGTCGCCGAGACGCTGATGCCGCTGATCCTCGACCTGGAGGCGGCCTACGAAGCGGCCAAGGCCGATCCCGCCTTCAAGGCCGAGCTCGAGCATCTCAACGCCCATTATGCCGGCCGGCCGAGCCCGCTCTATTTCGCCGAGCGCCTGACCGCTCACTTCACCGGCGCCAAGGTCTATTTCAAGCGCGACGAGCTGAACCACACCGGCAGCCACAAGATCAACAATTGCCTCGGCCAGATCCTGCTCGCCCTGCGCATGGGCAAGAAGCGCATCATCGCCGAGACCGGCGCCGGTCAGCACGGCGTCGCCGTGGCGACGGTTGCGGCGCGCTTCGGCCTGCCCTGCGTCGTCTATATGGGCGCCGTCGACATCGAGCGGCAGAAGCCGAACGTGTTCCGCATGAAGCTGTTGGGCGCCGAGGTGCGCCCGGTCACCTCCGGGTCGAGCACGCTGAAGGACGCCATGAACGAGGCGCTGAGGGACTGGGTCGCCCATGTCGAGGAGACCTTCTACATCATCGGCACGGTGGCCGGCCCGCATCCCTATCCGGCGATGGTGCGCGACTTCCAGTCGGTGATAGGCACCGAGACGCGGGCGCAGATCATGGAGGCCGAGGGGCGCCTGCCCGATACGCTCGTTGCCTGCATCGGCGGCGGGTCGAACGCCATGGGCCTGTTCCACCCCTTCCTCGACGAGCCGAAGGTGGAAATTTTCGGCGTCGAGGCCGGCGGCAAGGGGATCGAGACCGGCGCGCACGCCGCCTCCTTGACCGGCGGTAGCCCCGGCGTGCTGCACGGCAACCGCACCTATCTGCTGCAGGACGCGGACGGCCAGATCAGGGAGGCGCATTCGATCTCGGCCGGCCTCGACTATCCCGGCATCGGGCCGGAGCATTCCTGGCTCAAGGATATGGGCCGGGTGAATTATGTCTCGGTCACCGACGATGAGGCGCTTGCCGCCTTCAAGCTGTGCACCGAGCTTGAAGGCATCATCCCGGCGCTGGAGCCGGCCCACGCGCTTGCCCATGTCGCCCGCATCGCGCCGGAGCGTGAGGCCGACCACATCATCGTCATGAATCTGTGCGGCCGCGGCGACAAGGACGTGTTCACCGTCGCCGAGCATCTCGGCGTGGAGCTTTAAGGCGATGACCTCGCGGCTTGCTCGGCACGTCCCCTCCCCCCTTGCGGGGGAGGGTTAGGGAGGGGGGTATGCCGCACCGTCAGGTCGCCGACATCCGGCGCGCCCATGCCAAGCGTATGCGCAGCACAATGAGCGACGCGGAACGCGCCCTTTGGCAGCGGCTTCGTGCCCATCGGTTCCGCGGCTTGGGTTTCCGCCGGCAGGTTCCCGTCGGTCCGTATATCGCCGACTTCGTCTGCCAAGAGGCCCGGCTCGTGATTGAACTTGACGGTGGTCAACACGGAGTAGCCGGCGAAGTTTTGCACGACCGCCGAAGAACGGCTTGGCTTGCGGGACGGGGTTACAGAATCTTGCGCTTCTGGAATGATGAGGTCTTGAAGAACATGGACGGTGTGCTTCGCCGAATCGAGGAAGAGTTGCGGGACACACCCCCCTCCCGGTCCACCGCTTCGCGGCGGCCCGACCTCCCCCTCAAGGGGGGAGGTGTTTGGAAAAACCGGCGATGAGTGAGACCCGCATCGACCGGCGCTTCGCGGCGCTGAAAGCCCAAGGCCGCGCCGGCCTCGTGACTTTCGTCTCGGCCGGCGACCCGGACTACGAAACATCGCTGGAGCTTATCAAGGCGCTGCCCGGCGCCGGCGCCGACGCGATCGAGCTCGGCATGCCGTTCACCGACCCGATGGCCGACGGCCCGGCCATCCAGGCCGCCTCGCAGCGGGCGCTGAAGGCCGGCCAGACCATGGTCAAGACGCTTAAGATGGTGCGCGCCTTCCGCGCCGGCGATGCCGAGACCCCGATCGTGCTGATGGGCTATTACAACCCGATCTACATTTACGGCAACGAGCGCTTTCTCGCCGACGCCCTTGCCGCCGGCGTCGACGGGCTGATCGTCGTCGACCTGCCGCCGGAGGAGGACGACGAGCTGTGCCTGCCGGCTCTCAAGGCAGGCCTCAATTTCATCCGCCTGGCGACGCCGACGACCGACGACAAGCGGCTCACCAAGGTGCTGACCAACACTTCCGGCTTCGTCTATTACGTCTCGATCACCGGCATCACCGGCACCGCCGCGCCCGACCCGTCGGCGGTGTCCGCCGCGGTCGCGCGCATCAAGCAGCACACCGATCTGCCGGTCGCCGTCGGCTTCGGCGTCACCGGCGCGGCGCAGGCGCGGGCGATCGCCGACGGCGGCGCCGATGGCGTCGTCATCGGCTCGGCGCTGGTCGGCGCCATCAAGGCGAGCCTTGATGCAAACGGCCGCGCGACGGACAAGACCGTTGAAGGCGTTCTTGCACTCGTCGGCGATCTTGCCGCCGGGCTCGGCGCCGCCGTCAAGCCCAAGGCCGGAGCGAAACCGCGGCCCGCCAGGGCGCCCCGCGCCTAGAGCGGTTCATGGTTATAGGGAACCATTTGACCGGGATGATTTTGCGCCGTGGCCAGGCGCGGCTCGCCGGGCGATGCGGGTCGCATCGGCCAACAGCCGCAACACCGCCACGGCG
>JAUYJB010000014.1 GCA_030688605.1 Hyphomicrobiales bacterium | reverse complement strand
AACCATTTGACCGGGATGATTTTGCGCCGTGGCCAGGCGCGGCTCGCCGGGCGATGTGGTGCATCGGCCAACAGCCGCAACACCGCCACGGCGCAAAAGAACCCGGCCTTCGGTGGGCCAAATCGGCCCACCGGGGTCGTTGCGGCGCTCGCCCGATATCCCGTATCGCGCGTCGCGGCCCACGCCTGCCCGGATGAACCGATTTGGACCATCGAATTGATTCCCTATAACCATGAACCGCTCTAGGCGGCCGGTCTCAGCCATGTCCTCGGGTCGGGCAGGAATTGCCGCCGGCCGTCGAGGGCCGCTGCCAGCGACGCCAGGCTTTCCAGATTGTGCACCGGCCTGAATTCGTCAACATGCGGCAGCATGGCGCGGATGCCGCCCGCCCGCGCCTCGAAGCGGTCGAAGCGCAACAACGGGTTGAGCCAGACGAGCCTGCGGCAGGATTTGTGCAGCCGCTCGATCTGCCGCGGCAGCTCGCTGCCCGCCTCCCGTTCGAGCCCGTCTGAGACTAGCAGCACCACCGCCCCCTGGCCGAGCACGCGGCGCGACCAGTCCTTGTTGAACGTGGTGAGGCACGAGGCGATGCGCGTGCCGCCCGACCAGTCCTCAACCGCGCGCGAGACGGCCGCCAGCGCCTCGTCCGGGTCGCGGGTGCGCAGATGCCGGCTGACGTTGGAAAGCCTGGTGCCGAACAGGAACACGTGCACCCGCTCGCGCGCCCTTGCGAGCGCATGGGCGAAATGCAGCATGACGCGCGAATAGCTCGCCATCGAACCGGAAATGTCGATCAGCAGGACCAGCGGCGGATGGCGCAATCGCCGCGTCCGCCGCGCCAGCGCAATGACGTCGCCACCGGTGCGCAAGGTGCGTCTGAGCGTGCCGCGCGGGTCGAGCTTTCTGCCGCGGGCAAGCGGCCGGGTGCGCCGGGTGCGCACCTCGTCCTCGGGTAGCACCAGGGTCCGCACCAGGCGCGCGGCCTCGGCGAATTCGGCGGCGCTCATCTGCTCGAAATCCTTGCTTCTCAGGACCTCGCGCTCCGACATGGTCAGCCTGGCGTCGAATTCGGCCTGCTCCTCGCGCCGCGGCGGCTGTTCGGCCCCCTCGCCCAGCGCCTCGGCGAGCCGCAGCGCCGCCGGCTTCGGCTCTTGGGCCTCGGCTGCCGCCGAGCTCATTTCCGGCGACATCAGCGCGATCATCTTGTCGATCAGCCCGCGCTTCTGCCAGAACAGGGCGAAGGCCTGGTCGAAGATCGGCTTGTGCTCGCGGCGTGTGACCAGGGTTGCGTGCAGGGTCCAGTAGAAATCCTGCTTCCGGCCGATGCCCGCCGTCTGCAGCGCTTCGAGCGCGCCGAGCGCCTGGGCAGGGCCGACGGACAGCCCGGCGCCGCGCAGAAGGCGCACGAAATGGATGACATTGTCGGCAAGCCGGCCGTCGGCCTCGCCCGCGCCCATCCCGATCACCCCGCGGCCACGAGCTCGGCCCGCACCTCCTCGATGATGCGGTTGGTGGCGCCCTCGCGCATGCGCTCGATGTCGTCCTGATATTTGAGCAGCACGCCGAGCGTGTCCGACACCGTGCCCGGCTCCAGCGCCACCGCGTCGAGCTCGGCGAGCGCGGCTGCCCAGTCGAGCGTCTCGGCGACGCCCGGCGCCTTGAACAGGTCCTCCTTGCGGATCGCCTGGACGAAGCCAACCACCTCGCGCGACAGCCGGTCGTGAACGCCCGGCACCTTGGCGTGCACGATGGCGAGCTCGCGCTCGGCATCCGGGAAATCGACCCAGTGATAGAGGCAGCGGCGCTTCAAGGCGTCGTGCACCTCGCGGGTGCGGTTCGAGGTGATGACGACGATCGGCGGCCGCTCGGCGCGGATGGTGCCGATCTCCGGGATGGTGACCTGGAAGTCAGACAGCACCTCGAGCAGGAACGCCTCGAAGGCCTCGTCGGTGCGGTCGATCTCGTCGATTAGCAGCACCGGCGCGCCCTCGGTGTGCGGCTCGAGCGCCTCCAGGAGCGGCCGTTTGATGAGGAAACGCTCGGAAAACACGTCCTCCTCGAGCCGCCCCCGGTCGGTGACGCCTTCGGCCTCGGCGATGCGGATTTCGGTCATCTGGCCGGCGAAGTTCCACTCGTAGAGCGCGGAAGAAACGTCGAGCCCCTCATAGCATTGCAGACGGATCAGGCTGCGCTTCAGGCCCGTGGCCAGCACCTTGGCGATCTCGGTCTTGCCGACGCCGGCCTCGCCTTCGAGGAACAGCGGCCGGCCGAGCTTCAGGGCCAGATAAAGCACGGTCGCCAGCGCCCGGTCGGCGAGATAGTTCTCGCCCTTGAGCAGCTGCATCGTCTTGTCGATCGACGCCGGCACGCCGTTGGTCATGGTCATATCCTCAAGGCGCGAACAAGCGGCGCGCGCCGGCGCGCCGGAATTCTGTGTATCACAGCTAGGAGAGCGTTGCGATTTATCAAGAACGCCGACCGTCGACAGCAGATCGCCCCGCATACGTCACTCCGGCGGAGTCCGGAGTCCAGTTGCGGCCTTGCCGCAATCCCTGGAATTGCGCTGGATTCCGGATCACGCGATGCGCCGCGCGCACGCTGTCCGGAATAACGATGACGCCATTTTCTGACCGAACGGCTGCTGTTTTAGCGCGCTGCCGCCACCGCCCGCTTGGCCATCACCGTGACCAGATGGGCGCGGTATTCGGCGCTGGCGTGGATATCGCTGTTGAATCCGTCGGCGGACACCGAGATTCCGGCGACCGCATCGGGGCTGAAATTCTTGTCCAGCGCCGCCTCCATCTCCTTCACCCGGAAGACGCCTTCGGCGCCGGCGCCGGTGACGGCGACCCTGGCGCCGCCGCCCGTCCGCGCCGCGAAGACGCCGACGATGGCGTAGCGGGAAGCCGGGTTCTTGAACTTCACATAGCCGGCCTGGGCCGGAATCGGGAAATTCACCGCGGTGATGATCTCCTCGTCGTTGAGCGCGGTCTCGAACAGGCCGGTGAAGAATTCGTCGGCTGAAATCGTGCGGTGATTGGTGATGACGGTGGCGGCAAGCCCCAGACAGGCGGCCGGATAGTCGGCGGCCGGGTCGTTGTTGGCGACCGATCCGCCGATGGTGCCGGCCGCGCGCACATGCGGATCGCCGATGTCGCCGGCAAGCGCCGCGAGCGCCGGAATGGCGTTCTGCACGTCCTTCGAGGCCGCGACCTCCGCATGGGTCGTCATGGCGCCGATCTGGACGCCGTTCTTGTCGGCCTTGATGACCTTGAGGGACGCGATGCCGGTCAGATCGATGAGATCGGACGGGCCCGCCAGCCGCTGCTTCATGGTCGGCAGCAAGGTCTGCCCGCCGGCGAGCAGCTTCGCCTCCGGCTCGCCGGTAAGGAGCTTGGCCGCCTCCTGGAGGCTCGCCGCGCGGTGATAGTTGAAGGGATACATCTCGATTCTCTCCTCGATTAGGCGGCGCGGATCGCCTGCCAGACCTTTTCGGCCGTCGCCGGCATCGACAAATCGTTGTTGCCGATCGCGTCGGTGATGGCGTTGATCACTGCCGGCGGCGCGCCGATGGCGCCGATCTCGCCGACCCCCTTGACGCCGAGCGGGTTCGACGGACAGGGCGTGACCGTCAGGTCGCAGTCGATCATCGGCACGTTGTCGGCGCGCGGCAGGCAATAGTCCATGTAGGAGCCGGTCACGAGCTGACCGGAAGCGTCATAGACCGACTGCTCGGTCAGCGCCTGGCCGATGCCGTGGACGACGCCGCCCTGGACCTGGCCGTGCACGATCATCGGGTTGATGACGTTGCCGACATCGTCGACTGCGGTGAATTTCACGATCTCGGTGACGCCGGTGTCGGGATCGACCTCCACCTCGCAGACATAAGCGGCGTAAGGGAAATTGAAGTTCGTCGGGTCGAAGAAAGCCTGCTCGTCGAGGCCCGGCTCCAGCGTCTCCAGCGGATAGTTGTGAGGCACGTAAGCCGCGAACGCCACCTCGCCGATGCTCTTGGCCTTGTCCGTGCCCGAGACCTTGAAGCTGCCGTCCTCGAAGCCGATGTCGCCTTCCGACGCCTCCAGCAGGTGGGCCGCGATCTTCTTGCCCTTGGCGATGATCTTGTCGCAGGCCTTGATCACCGCGCTGCCGCCGACCGAAGCCGAGCGTGAGCCGTAGGTGCCCATGCCGAACGGGATGGCGCCGGTGTCGCCCTCGACGATCTCGACATTGTCGTACGGCACGCCGAGCTTGCTGGCGACGATCTGGGCAAAGGTGGTGGCGTGGCCCTGTCCGTGGCTGTGCACGCCCAAATAGACGGTGACCGAGCCGGTCGGGTTGAATCGCACCTCGGCGGATTCATAAAGCCCCGCCCGGGCGCCGAGCGCGCCGGCAATCGCCGAGGGAGCGGCGCCCGTCGCCTCGATCGGCGTCGACAGGCCGATGCCGCGCAGCTTGCCGCGCTTCTTGGCCTCCTCGCGCCGCTTGGCGAACCCCTTGTAGTCGGCGATCTCCAGCGCCTTGTCGAGGGCGGCCGCGTAGTCTCCCGAATCGTAAACGAAGGCGACCGGGGTTTGATACGGATAGGCATCCGGCTTAATGAAGTTCCTGCGCCTCAATTCGCCGGGGTCCATGCCGAGTTCGCGCGCCGCCGTCTCGACCAACCGCTCCAGCAAGAAGGTCGCCTCCGGGCGGCCTGCGCCGCGCACCGCGTCGACCGGCACCGTGTTGGTGAACACCGCCTGCACGCGGACGTGTATGGCCGGCGTCGTGTACTGGCCGGCGAACAGAGGCGCGTAAAGATAGGTCGGGATCAGCGGCCCGAAGGTCGACAGATAGGCGCCGAGATTGGCGATGGTCGAAACCCTCAGTGCCGTGAACCCGCCGTCCTTGTCGAGGCCCAGTTCGGCCACCGTCACATGGTCGCGGCCATGGGCGTCGGAGAGGAAGGATTCAGACCGCTGCGCCGTCCATTTGATCGGCCGGCCGAGCCGCTTCGCCGCCCAGCACAGCACCGCGTATTCGACATAGGGGTAGATCTTGGAGCCGAAGCCGCCGCCGACATCCGGCGAGACGACGCGGAACTTGTGCTCGGGATGGTTGAGCACGAAGGCGCCGAGCAGCAGGCGGGCCACGTGCGGCGCCTGGCTCGTGCAGTGCAGCGTTAACTGGTTGTTGGCGGCGTCATATTCGGCCAGCGCCGCACGCGGCTCGATGGCGCTGGCGACGACCCGCTGGTTGACGATATCGAGCTTGGTGACATGGGCGGACGCATCGATCGCCGCGTCGGTCGCCGCCGCATCACCAAGGTCCCAGTCGAAGCAGACATTGTTCTTCGCCGCGTCCCAGATTTGCGGCGTGCCGGCCCGCATCGCCGTCGCCGTCGAGGCGGCGGCCGGCAGCGCCTTGTAATCGACTTCTATCACCTCGGCGCCGTCGCGCGCCGCGGCGAGGCTCTCGGCGACGACCACCGCGACCATGTCGCCGACGAAGCGCACCCGCCCCTGGGCGAGGATCGGCCAGGCCGGCTCGACCATCTTGGTGCCGTCGCTGTTGGTGATGCCCCAGCCGCACGGCATGCCGCCGAGGCCGTCGGCGGCGACCTCCTTGCCGGTCAGCACCACGATCACGCCGGCCGACTTGGCGGCCTTGGCGACATCGACCTTCCTGATCTCGGCATGGGCGTGCGGCGAGCGCAGGAAACAAGCGTAGGCTTGGCCCGGCCGGCTGATGTCGTCGACAAATCTGCCCTTGCCGGTGATGAACCGTCCGTCCTCGCGGCGCAGGACCGCCGCTCCGATACCCTGATCCGTCATGACGTCCTCCCAACGCCGAAGAATTCTGGCCTGTTATTCGGGCGCGTTCGCCGCAGCGAGCCGACCTGGCGGCCTTATTTCATCGCCGCGGCGCCGGCGGCGATCGACTTGACGATATTGTGGTAGCCCGTGCAGCGGCACAGATTGCCTTCGAGCTCGTGGCGGATGGTCTTTTCGTCGAGCTTGTTGCCGAGCCGATTGACCATGTCCACCGCGGCCATGATCATGCCCGGCGTGCAGAAGCCGCACTGAAGCCCGTGATTTTCGTGGAAGGCCTGCTGCATCGGGTGCAGCGCGCCGTTGGCGGCCAGCCCCTCGATGGTCGTCACCTCGGCCCCTTCGCACTGCATGGCAAGGCGGGTGCACGACTTCATCGCCTGGCCGTCGATATGAACGACGCAGCAGCCGCACTGGCTGGTGTCGCAGCCGACATGGGTGCCGGTGAGGCCCAGCGTCTCGCGCAGAAATTGCACCAGCAGCGTGCGCGTATCGACATCGGCCGATACGCTCTTTCCATTCACGGTCATCGACACGGTTGGCATCCGCGCTCCTCCCCTAACGACGTATTGTTGCGGTTTTCTAAGGTGTTCCGCTTGGTCCGCAGGACCGAAATCAACTCATACCCGAGGCGCGAAGTCTCGCGCTTCGCCGGTTCCCGGTCAAGGCCAACATAGGAACGGGCGTGCGACCAATGGATGACAGACCGCACGGGCTCCGGCTACAGTCCCACCCGAACGCAAGCAATCCATTGGGGGGAGGCCCGCAGCGGCATGACCATCGGCGCAGGCGATTCTACGCTCCTCGGCCGCCTGTTCGCGCGTCCCGAATTGGCCAAAATCTTCTCCGACCGCGCCCGCCTGCAGGGCCTGCTCGACTTCGAGGCGGCGCTGGCGCGGGCGCAAGCTGGCTGCGGCGTCATCCCCGAGGACGCGGCGGGAAAGATCGCCGAGAAATGCCGCGCCGAGCTGTTCGACCTCGACGCCCTCGGCGCCGCCACCGCCAAGGTCGGCAACCCGGTTATCCCCATGGTCAAGAAGCTGACCGCGCTTGTCGGCGGCAAGGCCGGCCGCTACGTCCATTGGGGGGCGACCAGCCAGGACCTCATGGACACCGCCCTGGTTACGCAGCTCGGCGAGGTGCTCGACCACACGCAGGCAAGCCTTGACGGCCTCATCGCCGCGCTCGCGGCGCTCGCCCGCAAGCACCGCGACCACCCCATGGCCGGCCGCACCTTCATGCAGCAGGCGCTTCCCATCAGTTTCGGCTTCAAGGTCACCGGTTGGCTTTCCGCCCTGCTGCGCGCCCGCGAGCGCTTGGGCGAGCTTCGCCCCCGCCTTGCCGTCGTCCAGTTCGGCGGCGCCGTGGGGACCCTCGCCGCCCTTGCAGGCCAAGGCCGCGCCGTGCAGAAGGCGCTGGCAGCGGAGCTCAAGCTCGGCGTCCCCGACATGCCCTGGCAGTCGGCCCGCGACCGTTTCGCGGAACTTGCCGCCCAGTTCGCGCTCCTTTGCGGAACCCTTGCCAAGATGGCGGGCGACGTGGCGCTTCTGATGCAGAGCGAGATCGCCGAGGTGTCGGAGCCGGTGGAGGTCGGGCGCGGCGGCTCTAGCACCATGCCGCACAAGCGCAACCCGGTCGCGGCTGCCGCGATTCTCGCCGCTTGCGAACAGGTGCAGGCGCTCGCGCCCCTCATGCTGCGCGCGCTCGGCCAGGACCATGAGCGCGGCACCGGCGGCTGGCACGCCGAATGGCTGGCTTTGCCCGAGATCGTGGTCTATGGCGCAAGCGCCCTTGCGGCAGCCCGCGCGCTCGCCGAGGGGCTCGTCGTCGATCCCGAGCGGATGCGGGCCAATCTCGACCTGACCCACGGCCTGATCATGGCCGAGGCCGTCGCCATGGCGCTCGCCGCAAAGCTCGGCCGGCTTGCGGCGCACGAAAAAGTCGGCGAGGCTTGCGCCAAGGCGGTCGCGGAGAAGCGGCATCTGAGCGCCGTCATCGCCGAGAACGCAGAGATCACGGACGCCATCGGCGCCGCCGCGCTCAAGCGCCTGTTCGACCCGGCGGGCTATCTGGGCGAGGCCGGCGCCTTCGTCGATGCGGTCACCCGCGCCGCCGATAAAGCACTGAAACGTAGGGACAAATAGACGACATGCCAATTGCCGAAGTGAACGGAACCCGCCTGCACTACCGGTTCGACGGCCCGGAGGACGCGCCGGTGCTGATGATGTCTAACTCGCTCGGCACCGATCTGCACATGTGGGACGGCCAAGTCGAGACGTTCACGCAGCATTTCAGGCTGCTGCGCTACGACAGCCGCGGCCACGGCAAGTCCGCGGCGCCCGAAGGGCCCTATTCCATCGACATGCTGTGCCAGGACGCGGTCGGCCTGCTCGATGCCGTCGGCATCGCGAAGCCGCATTTCTGCGGCCTGTCGATGGGCGGCATGGTCGGCCAGTGGCTCGCCGTCAATATGCCGGGGCGCGTCGGCCGGCTGGTCCTGTGCAACACCTCCGCCCACCTGCCGCCGCGCTCGCTCTGGGACGGGCGCATCGAGGCGGTCACGGCGGGCGGCATGGAGGCGGTCACGCAGGCCGTGGTCGAGCGTTGGTTTACCGCCGGCTTCCGCTCGGAACACCGCGACGTCGTCGCCAAGGTCCGGGCGATGCTCCTGGCGACCCCGCCTGCCGGCTACGCCGCCTCCTGCATGGCGATCCGCGACATGGACCAGCGCCAGACGGTCTCCGCCATCGCCGCGCTGAGCATGATCGTGGTCGGCGCCCACGACCCGGCGACGCCCCCCGACCACGGCCAGTTCCTGCAGCGCGCCATCCACGGCTCGCGGCTCGCGACGATCGAGGCCGCGCACCTCTCCAACATCGAGGCGGCGGCCGCCTTCAACCAGGCCGTCGTCACGTTTCTCACCAATTAGCGGAGATCGAGGCATGAACGACAAGGAGAGGCACGCCGCCGGCATGAAGTTCCGCCGCGCCGTCCTGGGCGTGGCCCATGTCGCGCGGGCCGAGGCGGGCCTTAACGATTTCAACCGCGATTTTCAGGATTTCATCACCCGCACCGCCTGGGGCGATGTGTGGTCGCGGCCTGGCCTCGACCGCAAGACCCGCAGCCTGTTGACGCTCAGCATGATGATCGCGCTCAACCGCGAGGAGGAGTTCGTGATGCACGTGCACGCCGCCTTCAACAACGGCGTTGCCCGCGACGAGATCAAGGAACTCATCCTCCACAGCGCCATCTATTGCGGTCTGCCGGCCGCCAATAACGCCATGCGCTGGGCCGAATCGGCCTTCGCCGCCGCGGACGAGCCATAGACTGTCCGATTTTCGGATCGGCCCTGGGCCGGCCCCGCTCCGATCGTCCCACATCGGCACAGCGTGGCCGCCGCCGCCGGCGCGGAAACGCCGGTAACGATTTGAATCAAAGGCTTAATCGTCGGCACATTTCTTGCTGATACCTTTCCGCGGCGGTGAACCGGCGGCGCACGCGGGACAATGGCCGATGGATCTGGATCTGGCGGTAACCGAAAAATCCTACCAGGCGGAGGCCGGCATCGGCGTTTTCGCGGCGCCCTTGCGGCCGCTGACGACGGCCGAGTTCGAACTGCGCATCCTCAACGATCTCGCTGACGCCCGCGAGACCTGGCTCGCCTTCGAGAAAGGCGCCGCCTGCACGCCGTTTCAAAGCTATCAATGGATGCATGCCTGGCAGTTCGCCGCCGGCGGCCGAAACGCCGTCTCGCCGCTGATCGTGCTCGGCTATCGCGGCGACCGGCTCGCCTTCATCCTGCCGTTTGCCGTCGAGCAATGGCGCGGCGCCCGGCGCCTGGTCTGGCTCGGCCATGAGCTTGCCGACTATAACGGCCCGCTGTTCGACCTCGACACGTTGCGGCGCCTGCCGGCGGACTTCGCTGCCGCGATCGTCGGCCGCCTGCGCAACCTGGTGCCGGGCATAGACTATATGTATCTCGCCAAGCAGCCGGAAAGCCTGCGCGGCCTGCCCAATCCCTTTGCCGGTTTCCGCAGCGTCCCTTTCACCTGCCGCGCCCACTCCGCCGTGCTCGGCGACAACTGGCAGGACTTCTCGCTCGCCCATCGCAGCGTCCGCTCCCTGCGCCGGCTGGGCGAGAAGGAGCGCAAGCTCGCCCGGCTCGGCGAACTCGCCTTTCAGGCCGTCTCCTCGCCCATCGAGCGCCGCCAGCTCATGCTGAGGCTCGTCGCCTGGAAGGTCGCGCAGCTCGAGGCGCGCGGCGAGCGCGTGGCCTTCGCCGATGCCGCCGCCCGCCGCTTCCTGCGCGAGCTGGCGCGGGTCACCTCGGATGATCCCCGCTACCGCCTTTATGCGTTGAAGTTGGACGGCCGCGCCGTTGCGCTAGCCTTCTGCCTCGTCGACCATGCCCGGCTGATCTACTATCTCTGCGCCTATGAGGAGGGGCGCGCGGCCCGCTACTCGCCCGGCCTTCTGTTGCTCGTCCACATCTTCAAGCAGGCCATCGGCGAGGGGCTCGAGGTGTTCGATTTCTCCAATGGGGACGAGAACTATAAGGCACAATGGATCGACCGCAGCGACGCGATCCTCGTCTCCTTCGTGCCGTTCACGCTCAGGGGCCGGCTCGCGGCGGGGCTCGACCGGATCGAGCTCGAGGCGGTCCGCCGGGTCAAGCGCCATCCGCGGCTCAGGGCCGTCGCCAATCGGCTTCTCAAGAGCTGGTGGGATTTCAAGCGCGGCTTTGCCGCCGGCAGCCAGGCGGGGGACCTTGAGCGGTTCGAAAACTCCTGAGGCCGGCGCCCGGTAGTTTTATCCCGGCAATCTCATCCGGCAATCTTGTCATTCCCGGCTGATCATCGCGGGCACGGGCAGAAGGCCTGCCCGCGCCGGGTCGCCAGAGTGTCATGCTCCAGCTTCAGATCCGCGGCGATGGTCCGCTTGGAGGACGGCCCGCATGCCGCCTATTCGGGCAGGGCCCGCTTAAGGATCGCCCGCGCCTCGGCGCTTCCGGCCCCGCCGAAGCTGCCGCCGAAAGCGCCATAGGTGTAGGAAAAGCTGCCGCCGAGCCGCGCCGTGATGAAGCTGTCTGCAACTTCCCCGGGGGCTGCTTCCTTCAGCAGCACGGAAGCTGCCGCAAGCGCGATCTGCTCGACGGCGAACCGCGCCTGGGTCTCGGCGCGGCCGGCGTCGGCAAGGATCGCTCCCGCCTGTTGCAACGCGGCGGTGATCAGCATGTTGCCGCCGGCCGCTTCGAAGAGGCCCGCCAGCACGCCGTCGGCGGCGGCCCGGTCCTTGTCGAACGCCCGCAGCATGTCGAGGCACATGACGTTTCCCGACCCCTCCCAGATGGCGTTGAGCGGCGCCTCGCGGTAAAGCCGGGCCAGGGGAGCCTCCTCCACATAGCCGTTGCCGCCCATGCACTCCATCGCCTCGCAGGCGAGCCTTGGCGTGATCTTGCAGCACCAATATTTGGTGATCGGCGTCATGAAGCGGGCATAGGCGGCCTCCTGTTCGTCCTTCCCGGCGCGATCGAAGGCGCGGCCGAGCCGGAAGGCGAGCGCGACGGCCGCCTCGACGTCGAGCGCCATGTCGGCGAGCACGCTTTGCATCATCGGCTGGTCGGCGAGCCGTTTCTGGAACACGCTGCGGTGGCGCGCGTGATGCAGCGCGTTGGCAAGCCCCCAGCGCATCAGCCCGGCCGAGGAGGCGGCGCAGTCGAGCCTGGTCAGCGTCACCATCTCGATGATGGTGGCGACCCCGCGGCCCTCCTCGCCGACGAGAAAGCCATGGGCGCCGGCAAGCTCCACCTCGCAGGAAGCGTTGGAGCGGTTGCCGAGCTTGTCCTTGAGCCGGATGAGACGGATGGCGTTGATCTTGCCGTCGGGCCTGAAGCGCGGCACGAAAAAGCAGGAAAGCCCGCCCGGCGCCTGGGCGAGCATCAGAAAGGCGTCGCACATCGGCGCCGACATGAACCATTTATGCCCGGTAAGCCGATATTCGCCCTCGCCCGCGGGCTCCGCTTTGGTCGTGTTGGCGCGCACGTCGGTGCCGCCCTGCTTTTCGGTCATCCCCATGCCGATGGTCACGCCCTGTTTCTCGGCCATCGGCTTGAACGCCGGGTCGTAGGCGCGCGACAGGATCTTCGGCAGCCACACCGACGCCTCGCTGAGGCGCTTTTCGGCGATCAGCGGCGCGACGCAGGCATGGGTCATGGTGATGGGGCACAGATGCCCGGGCTCGACCTCCGACATCATGTAGATGCCGGCAAGCCGCCTGACGAAGCGGCTCGGCGCCGGCGCCTTGCCGGTCAGCAGATGCTCCCAGGCGGCCGAATGCAGCCCTTGGGTGGTGCTGCGGCGCATGAAGGCGTGATAGGCGGGGTGAAATTCGATCCGGTCGCGCCTGTTGCCGCTGGCATCGAAGGCATGCAGCGTCGGCGCGCAGACATTGGCGATGCGGCCCTCCTCGAGGATTTGCGCCGTGCCGAGCAGCCTGCCGAATTCGCTTAGGTCCGCAGTCTCTCCCGCCCCCTCGCGCCGCGCCGCCTCCCTTAACGGAAGGTCGGCGTCGAATAGCTCGACATCGGCGAAGGCCGGCGACTGGTTGAAGACCTCGTGGGTTTCGAACGGTTCACTCATCGCCGCGCTCCTCTCCTGCACGGCGCATATTAGCAGCTATTGCGGCGTGCGCCGTCATACCGGCGAAGCACGTAGCGGAGCGAAACCCACCGCATTAGGAATTGCCTTGCGAGATGATGCGTTTCGCCGCGCTCAACCCATCCTGCAGGCTGGATCCCGAATCACGTGGCGGTATTCTGGGCAGCCTCTTTTCTGGATTCCGGTCGGAGCCTTGGCCCACAACGTCGTTCCCGAGACATCGGCAACCTATTGGCCTTGGGGGGCGGACTCGATCGATCATTCTCTCGGGAATGCACAAGGGGCAATACCAATGGGTCCCCGCGTTCGCGAGGTGCGGGGGCGTGGTCAAGGCGGCTGAAGAGCCCGCTGCCCGGTTGGCCGAAGATGCGGTCGGACAATGGCCAAAAATCGCCGCGGCGGGCGCTTCGCGGAGCGCCAGTTAGTTGAGTAGCGGTGCGACGTGAAGCGCCCGCGGCCCCGCGTCCTATTGGGCGAAGGGGGAAAGATAAGGCAAAACCCGGAGCAAAGCGGCTCGCGGCAACGGCGAAGCTTGCCCCTTTGCTTTTCGACAGTATGGCATTAACGCCTCGGGCAGAATTCGGTGGACGGTTCCGGTCACCATGCTTGCCCCCCCGTGCGATTCCGCCTATAGCCATGGCTTCGATGGAACCGATACCGTCGAGCGCCCTGCGATTTTTTCCCCACCGGCACTTGCTCGGCATTGAAGGCCTTTCCCGCGACGACATCGTCACCCTGCTCGACCTCGCCGACGAGGCGGTCGAGGTCAGCCGTCAGGTGGAGAAGAAGAAGTCGGTGCTGCGCGGGCGCACCCAGATCAACCTCTTCTTCGAGGCCTCGACGCGGACGCAATCCTCCTTCGAGCTGGCCGGAAAGCGCCTCGGCGCCGACGTCATGAACATGTCGGTGGACACCTCCTCGGTGAAGAAGGGCGAGACCATGCTGGATACCGCGGCGACGCTGAACGCCATGCGCCCGGACATTCTGGTCGTGCGCCACGGCTCGTCGGGCGCGGTGCATCTGCTCGCCCAGAAGGTCGGCTGCTCGGTGATCAACGCCGGCGACGGCGCCCACGAACACCCGACCCAGGCGCTGCTCGACGCGCTCACCATCCGCCGCCACAAGGGCCGCATCGCGCGTCTGACGGTGACGATCTGCGGCGACCTGCTGCATTCGCGGGTCGCGCGGTCCAACATCCTGCTGCTCAACCAGCTCCACGCGCGGGTGCGCGTGGTGGCTCCCCTGACGCTGCTGCCGGCCGGCATCGAGCGGCTCGGCGTCGAGGTCTTCACCGACATGCGCAATGGCCTCAAGGGCGCCGACATCGTCATGATGCTGCGCCTGCAGCGCGAGCGCATGGCCGCCTCCTACGTGCCCTCGGTGCGCGAATATTTCCACTTCTACGGCCTCGACGAGGCGAAGCTGTCCTTTGCCAAGCCGGACGCGCTGGTCATGCATCCGGGCCCCATGAACCGCGGCGTCGAGATCGACTCGGCGGTCGCCGACGGGCCGCGGAGCCTGATCGGCGAGCAGGTCGAGATGGGTGTCGCGGTACGCATGGCCGTGCTCGAGGCGCTGGCCGCGAACCTGCCAAACAGGGACTGACGGGAGATGACCATAAACGGCGCCCACGCCCCGCTGCTCCTGAAGAACGCGCGCGTCGTCGATCCGGCTTCGGGCCTCGACGAGCGGGGCGGCATGCTCATCGTCGACGGGCGGATCTCTGGCGCCGGCAAGGGAGTGGACGACGGGCCGGCGGGCACCAAGATCGTCGACTGCGCCGGCCGGATCGTCGCCCCGGGCCTGGTCGACATGCGTGTCTTCGTCGGCGAGCCCGGCGCCGAGCACCGCGAGACGCTGGCTTCGGCAAGCCTGGCGGCGGCGGCAGGCGGGGTCACCACCATGATCGTCATGCCGGACACCGACCCGGTCATTGACGACATCGCGCTCGTCGACTTCCTCCTGCGCCGCGCCCGCGACACGGCAAGCGTGCGCATCCACCCGATGGCCGCCATCACCCGCGGCCTCAAGGGCGAGGAGATGACCGAGTTCGGCCTCATGCTGGAGGCCGGCGCCGTCGCCTTCACCGACGGCCGCCATTCGGTGAAAAATGCCCAGGTCATGCGCCAGGCGCTCACCTATGCGCGCAATTTCGACGGCCTCGTGGTTCACCACGCCGAGGACCGCGACCTGGCAGGCCAAGGCGTCATGAACGAAAGCGAGACGGCGACCCGGCTCGGCCTGCCGGGCATTCCGCGCGAGGCGGAAAGCGTCGTCGTCGCCCGCGATATGCGCCTTGCCCGCCTGACCGGCGCCCGCTACCACGCAGCGCAGCTCTCCTGCGCGGACTCCCTTGCCGCGGTCCGCCGCGCCAAGGAGGACGGCCTTCCCGTCACCTGCGGCGTCTCCATCAACCACCTGACCCTCAACGAGCTCGACATCGGCTCCTACCGGACCTTCTTCAAGCTGTCGCCACCCTTGCGCTCCGAGGACGACCGGCTGGCGATGGTCGCAGGCCTTGCCGACCGCTCGATCGACGTCATCGTCTCGGCCCACGACCCGCAGCATGTCGAGACCAAGCGCCACCCCTTCGCCGAGGCCGCCGACGGCGCCATCGGGCTCGAGACCCTGCTCGCGGCCGCCCTGCGGTTGGTGCACAATGGCGACGCCGACCTTGCGACCGTCCTGCGCGCCCTGTCGACGCGGCCGGCCGAGATTCTCGGGCTCGAGGCGGGAACCCTCGCCAAGGGGGCGCCCGGCGACGTCGTCGTATTCGACGCCGAGGCGCCCTGGGTGTGCGAGGAGGCCCACATCGTTTCCCGCTCCAAGAACACGCCGTTCGAGGGCGCACGCTTCATGGGTCGGGTCACGCGCACCGTCATTGCCGGGCATACGGTCTACGATTACGCTTCCGTTGAAGTCTGAGAAGCGGCGCCGGCCATGCCCGATCCGATCAGCTGGAGCTTCGCGCTCCCCTATCTCGCCATCGCCTTGGCGTTCGGCTATCTCGTCGGCTCTATCCCCTTCGGCGTCATCCTGACCCGGCTTGCCGGTCTCGGCGACATCCGCGCCATCGGTTCCGGCAATATCGGCGCCACCAACGTGCTGCGCACCGGCCGCAAGGACCTTGCCGCCTTGACGCTCTTGGCCGACATCCTCAAGGGCACCGCCGCCGTCTGGCTCGCGGGCCTCTACGGCCCCGACCCGCAGCTCGTCGCCGGCTTCGGCGCCCTGACCGGCCACATCTTCCCCGTCTGGCTCAAATTCAGGGGCGGCAAGGGTGTAGCCACCTATCTCGGCGTCCTCATCGGCTTCTACTGGCCGGCGGCCTTGGCCTTCGCCGCCATCTGGCTCTACTGCGCCGCGTTCGCCCGCCTCTCCTCCTTCGCCGGACTGACGGCAAGCCTCGCGGTACCCTTCATCCTCTTCGCGGCCGACGAAAAGCAGGTTTCCGAACTTTTCATCGCCCTCACACTCCTGGTCTGGCTCCGGCATTACGCCAATATCCGCCGGCTCGTGACCGGGACCGAGCCGCGCCTCGGCGAGAGCGGGCATGAAGATGGCTGAGGGCGGCGGAAAGGGCCGCAGGCTCAGCGATGCCCAGCGGCTTGCCTGGCTGCGCCTGATCCGCAGCGAGAATGTCGGCCCGACCACCTTCCGCCTGCTGATCAACCGCTTCGGCGGCGCCGATGCGGCGCTCAAGGCCCTGCCGGGCCTGTCCGCGCGCGGCGGGCTGAAGCGCCAAATCCGCATCGCTTCCGCCGACGAGGCCGAGGCCGAGCTTGAGGCGGCGGCGCGGCTTGACATCCGTCTCGTCGCCATGGGCGAGCCGGACTATCCGGTCCCGCTGCAGCATAGCGAGGGCGCGCCGCCGCTTCTCTTCGTGCGCGGCGAAGCGGCGATCCTCGCCCGGCCCATGGTCGCCATCGTCGGTTCGCGCAATTGTTCCGCCGCCGGCAAGCGGATTGCGGCAAATATCGCTGCCGGTCTTGGAGAAGCAGGATTCGCCATCGTTTCCGGCCTTGCCCGCGGCATCGACGCCGGCGCCCACCGCGGCGCGCTCGCCACCGGCACCGTCGCCGTACTTGCCGGCGGCGTCGACCGGGTCTATCCGCAGGAGCATGAGGACCTCTACGCGGCGATCGCCGAGACCGGCGCCATCCTGTCTGAAATGCCGCTGGGGCTCGAGCCGCGGGGGCGCGACTTCCCGCGCCGCAACCGGATCATCGCGGGGCTGGCGCTGGGCACGGTCATCGTCGAGGCGGCAAGCCGCTCCGGTTCGCTGATCACCGCAAGGCTCGCCAACGAGATGGGCCGCGAGGTGTTCGCCGTGCCCGGCTCGCCGCTCGATCCGCGCGCCCACGGCACCAACCGTCTGATCCGGGACGGCGCGGCGATGGCGCGCTCGGCCGAGGACGTGATCGAGGTGCTCGCGCCCATCCTGGAAGAGCCGCAGCGGGCTTTTGGCGCCGCCGCCCTCACCCGGCCGGCGACCGCGTCCGAGGGCGCCGAGGCGGAGGCGGCGGAATGGACGGAGGCGCTGGCCGAGACCGACCGCGACCGCGTCATCGAGGCGCTCGGCGCCGCGCCCGTCGAGATCGACGAGATCATCCGCCACACGCGGCTTGCCCCCGGCGCGGTCTATACGGTGCTGATGGAACTGGACCTTGCCGGCCGCCTCGCCCGCCACGGCGGCCAGCTTGTGTCGATCCTATGAGGTTGTCGATCCTGTGAGGTCTTGAGCGGTTCATGGTTATAGGGGATCGATTCGATGGGCCAAATCGGTTCATCCGGGCAGGCGTGGGCCGCGACGCGCGATACGGGATATCGGGCGAGCGCCGCAACGAACCCGGTGGGCCGATTTGGCCCACCGAAGGCTGGGTTCTTTTGCGCCGTGGCGGTGTTGCGGCTGTTGGCCGATGCACCGCATCGCCCGGCGAGCCGCGCCTGGCCACGGCGCAAAATCATCCCGGTCAAATGGTTCCCTATAACCATGAACCGCTCTAGGCCCGCCCGATTGCCGGATTTTGCGCCCGCGACGCTTTGCGCGCCTGCAGCCGCGCCTCTTCATGGGCCATGTCGAGCAGATAGGCGAGCAGGGGCTGATCGGCATCCTCGGCCATGTCGTGCAACGCACCGACCATGTCGCGAATATAGTTTATCGCATCGCCTGGCGGGTATCGCGTTGCTGCGCCCTCATCCGCCGCATCGGCCTCGTCGAAGACCTCGGTCCTGGAAGTTTGCGTCTTGCGAGTCACGATATCCTCTTTGAGCCGCCGCACTCTTATTGTGACCAGGAACGGCCCCCCCCATTCAGGCAGCTAACTATACCTATGATTGTATTTTTCGTGAAGTACTCTTTTTACGATTATCGGCGAAGGCAGCCCGAACGGCTGGGTCGCCGCCGTTAATCGTCTCGGCTAAGGCGGGCAAACAGGCGGCGTTTGACAGGCCACACCGATTCTCTCATTGTCTGGCCGCGTCGGAGGAGGAGGCCTTCCCGCACACGCTCCGCAGGCCGCAGGCTGCCGCCCTCCCCGGCTTCCGCATTCGAGGATCCCATGAACGTCGTTGTCGTTGAGTCGCCCGCCAAGGCCAAGACCATCAACAAATATCTCGGCTCTGGCTATCTGGTCATGGCCTCCTACGGCCATGTCCGCGACCTGCCGGCCAAGGACGGCTCGGTGCGCCCGGACGAGGATTTCGCCATGTCCTGGGACGTCGACCCCAAGGCGCGAAAGCGCCTCGACGAAATCGCCCGGGCGGTCAAGTCGGCCGACCGGCTGATCCTCGCCACCGACCCGGACCGCGAGGGAGAGGCGATCTCCTGGCACGTGCTCGAAGCGCTCAAGCTGAAGAAGGCGCTCAACGACGTCAAGGTCGAGCGCGTCGTCTTCAACGCCGTCACCAAGGACGCGGTGCTGGCGGCGATGGCCCAGCCGCGCGGCCTCGACGAGCCGCTGGTCGAAGCCTATCTCGCGCGCCGCGCGCTCGACTATCTGGTCGGCTTCACCCTGTCGCCGGTTTTGTGGCGCAAGCTGCCGGGCGCGCGCTCGGCGGGCCGCGTGCAGTCCGTGGCGCTGCGCCTCGTTTGCGACCGCGAACGCGAGATCGAGACCTTCATCCGCCAGGAATACTGGTCGCTCGTCGCAAGCCTTGAGACCCCGGCCGGCGAGACGTTCGACGCCCGCCTTGCTGCAATCGCCGGCAAGAAGCTCGGCAAGCTCGATATCAAGAGCCGGGCCGAGGCGGAAGCGATCAGGCAGGCGCTCGAAGCCGGCAGGTTCGCCGTCTTGAGCGTCGAAACCAAACCGCAGAAGCGCCATCCCCAGCCGCCCTTCATCACCTCGACCCTGCAGCAGGAGGCCTCGCGCAAGCTGGGCCTTTCGGCTACCCGCACCATGCAGATCGCCCAGCGCCTTTATGAAGGCGTCGAACTCAACGGCGAGACCCAGGGGCTGATCACCTATATGCGCACCGACGGGGTACAGATGGCGCGCGAGGCGATCGACGCCTGCCGGCGCACCATCGCAAGCCAGTTCGGCGACCGCTACCGGCCGGAGGCCCCGCGCGTCTACAAGACCAAGGCCAAGAACGCGCAAGAAGCCCACGAGGCGATCCGCCCCACGGATCCGGGCCGGCGACCGGCCGACGTTGCCCGCTTCCTCGACGAGGAGCAGGCCAAGCTCTACGAGCTGATCTGGAAGCGCGCGATCGCCAGCCAGATGGCGAGCGCCGAGCTTGCCCGCACCACCATCGATATTGCCGGCACCGGCGGCGACGGCAATCCCTACGGCCTGCGCGCCACCGGCCAGGTGGTGCTCTTCGATGGCTTCCTGAAGCTCTATCAGGAAGGCCGCGACGACGAGGAGGACGAGGAGAATGCCCGCCTGCCGGCGGTCAAGGCGGGCGAAGCGACGGCGGTCGAGAAGGTCGCCGCCAACCAGCATGTCACCGAGCCGCAGCCGCGCTACACCGAGGCGACGCTGATCAAGCGCATGGAGGAGCTCGGCATCGGCCGACCCTCGACCTACACTCAGACGCTGTCCGTGCTGCGCGACCGCGGCTACGTGCGCCTCGACAAGAAGCGCCTCGTGCCCGAAGACAAGGGCCGCCTCGTCACCGCCTTCCTGGAGAGCTTCTTCCGGCGCTACGTGGAGTACGACTTCACCGCAGCCCTCGAGGAACGCCTCGATAAGGTGTCCAACGGCGAGATCGCCTGGCGCGACCTGTTGCGCGACTTTTGGCGCGAATTCTCCGCCGCGGTCGACGAGACCAAGGATTTGAGGGTTGCCCAGGTCTTGGAGGCGCTCAACGAGCTGCTCGGGCCGCACATCTTTCCCGCCACCGGCCCCGGCGAGGACCCGCGCCGCTGCCCGAGTTGCGGCGACGGGCGGCTGAGCCTGAAGATCGGCAAATTCGGCGCCTTTATCGGCTGCTCCAACTATCCGGAATGTCGCTATACGCGGCAACTGGCGGGCGAGGCGCAAACAGGCGCGGGCGACAAGCAGGGGCCCGCCGGCCGTCTGCTCGGGACCGACCCCGAGAGAGGCCGCGAGGTTTATCTCAAGGACGGCCGCTTCGGCGCCTATGTCGAGCGCGCTGCGGCTGACGGCGGCAAGCCGGAGCGCGGCTCCATACCCAAGGACGTCGACCCGGAGACGATCGATCTTGCGCTGGCGCTAAGGCTTCTCTCCCTGCCGCGCCAGGTCGGGCTGCATCCAGAGACCGGCAAGCCGATCACCGCCGGCATCGGCCGCTACGGGCCGTTCGTCCAGCATGACGGCCGGTTCGCCAACCTTCGCAGCAGCGCCGAAGTGTTCGAGATCGGCCTCAACCGCGCCGTCGATCTGATTGCCAACCGCCGCGCGCGCAACGGCAAGAATGGGCCGCAGACCTTGAAGGATCTCGGCGAACACCCGACATTGGGAGGGTCGATCCAACTTCTCTCCGGCCGCTACGGCCCCTATGTGAAGCACGGCAAAATCAATGTAACGCTGCCGCGCAGCCTCAAGCCCGAGGACGTGACTCTCGACCGGGCGGTCGAACTGATTGCCGCCAAGGCGGCCAAGGCCGGCGCGGCGGGCAGGAGAAACTAGCCCAAGCGAAGGGCCACCCATAAGACATGACACGACAAAAACAGGCCACCGGGCCAAATAAGCTCCCGGACAAGGCCGAGATTCTCGCTTTCATTCGCGACCATGAGGGGCGCGTCGGCAAGCGCGAGATCGCGCGCGCCTTCCAGATCAAGGGCGCCGCGCGCGCCGATCTGAAGCAAGTCCTGAAAGAGCTCGCCGAGGAGGGCGCCATTTCGCGGCGGCGCCGCAAGCTTGCCCGGCCGGGCGCCCTGCCCCCGGTCGCGGTGATCGAGGTCAGCGGCCGCGACCAGGATGGCGAGCTCACGGCCTCGCCGCTCGACTGGATCCGCGAGGACGAGGGGCCGGCGCCCCTCATTCAGGTTCGCGCACCGCGCACCCGCGTGCCGATGGGCGCCGTCGGCGTCGGCGACCGCGTGCTCGCCCGCCTGACGCTGAGCGAGGAGGCAGGCCCGGAGGGACGGCTGCTCTATGAGGCCCGCATCATCAAACGCCTGGCCAGGGCGGCGGCCCGCACGCTCGGCGTCTACCGGGCGCAGCCCGGCGGGCGCGGGCGCATCGAGCCCATCGATCGCCGCAATCTAAAGGAATTCACGGTCGGGCCGAGCGATCTCGGCGATGCCAAGCCGGGGGACCTGGTGTCGATCGAGGTCTCCGGCGAAGGCCGCGCCCGCGCACCCCGCGCCCGGATTGTCGAAAGCCACGGGCCCCTCGGCAGCCAGAAGACGATTTCAAAGATTGCCATGCAAGCTCATGGAATCGCGGAGGAGTTCCAGACAGCCGCCCTTGCCGAGGCGCAAGCCGCGCGCGCCGTGAGCGCCGACAGCCGCGAGGATTTGCGGCAAATTCCGCTGATCACCATCGACCCGACCGATGCCCGCGACCATGACGACGCGGTGTGGGCGGCGCCGGAGACGGCCGCCAACAATCCCGGCGGCTTTGTGGTGCTGGTCGCCATCGCCGACGTCGCCCATTATGTGCGCTCCGGCAGCGCGCTGGACGAGGCGGCGCGCGAGCGTGGAAACTCGGTCTATTTCCCGGACCGCGTCGTGCCGATGCTGCCCGAGCGCATCTCCAACGATCTGTGCTCGCTGAAGGAGGGTGCGGACCGCCCGTGCCTGGCCGTGCGCATGGTCTTCGGTGCCGACGGCCGCAAGCGCGGCCACCGCTTCATGCGCGCCATCATGCGCTCGGCGGCGAAGCTCTCCTATGAGCAGGCCCAGGCCGCCATAGACGGCGCCGTCGACGAGACGACGCGGCCCTTGCTCGGGCCCGTCCTGTCGCCTCTGTGGGGCGCCTGGCAGGCGCTCAGGCGCGGCCGCGAGGCACGCGGCCCCCTCGAGCTCGACCTTCCGGAGCGCAAGGTGATCCTCAAGAACGACGGCTCCATCGACCGCATCATCGTGCCGCCGCGGCTCGACGCCCACCGGCTGATCGAGGAATTCATGATCCAGGCCAACGTCGCCGCCGCCGAGACGCTTGAGGTCAAGAAGAGTCCGCTCCTCTACCGCATCCACGAGCCGCCCTCGAAGATCAAGCTCGAGGCGCTGCGCGACTTCCTCAAGACTCTGGAAATCCAGCTCCCCAAGGCGGGCACGCTGAGGCCGGCCCATTTCAACCGCATCCTGACCCGCGTCGAGGGCTCCGACATCGACCAGCTCGTCAACGAGGTTGTGCTGCGCTCCCAGGCGCAGGCGGAATATTCGCCGGCCAATGTCGGCCATTTCGGGCTCAATCTGCACCGCTACGCCCATTTCACCTCGCCGATCCGCCGTTATGCCGACCTGATCGTCCACCGGGCATTGATCCGCGCGCTGCGCCTCGGCCCGGATGGGCTCGGCGATCAGACCATCGCCGCGCTCGACGAGATCGGGGCTCAGATCTCGGCCGCCGAGCGCCGCGCCATGGCGGCCGAGCGCGACACGCTCGACCGGCTGATCGCGCATCATCTGGCAGGCCGCATCGGCGCCCTGTTTTCGGCCCGCATCTCCGGCGTCACGCGCTTTGGCCTGTTCGTGCGGCTTGCCGACTCGGGCGCCGACGGCTTCATCCCGGCAAAGAGCCTGACCAGCGACTATTTCCGCCTCGACGAGCGCCGCCAGGCGCTGATCGGCGAGCGCACCGGCGAGATGCACCGCATCGGCAATACGGTCGAAGTGCGTCTGGTCGAGGCGGTGCCGCTTGCCGGCGCCTTGCGCTTTGACCTCGTCAGCGAAGGGCAGTATGTCAAACCCCGCAAGTCCGGGCGCGTCGGGGCCGAGAAGAAACGCGCGCGGGGCCGCCGCAAACGGGGTTAGAAGTGAACCGCACCGCTGACGCCAACCCCATACCGCTGGTCAGCGCGCCGCCCGATCCGAACTGGCGGCCGATCCGGCCGAAGAATGCGGCAACCCTGGTGCTGGTCGACCGCTCGGGCGGCAGGCCGCGGGTGCTGATGGGGCGGCGCCACGACAATCACCGCTTCCTGCCCGGCAAATACGTCTTTCCCGGCGGCCGCGTCGATCCCGCCGACAGCCGCATCGCGCCGTTGGCCGATGTTACGGCCGACACAAGGCGCCGGCTGATGGTCAAGATGCGCGGCGGCGCGCGGGCGAGCATGGCCCGGGCGCTGGCGCTCGCCGCCATCCGCGAGACTTACGAGGAGGCCGGCCTGTTGGTCGGCCGCGGCGTCGATGCGCCGCCGCAGACACGCTCGCCGAGCTGGCGGCGCTTTTTCGCGCACGGGATCGTGCCGGCCCTCGACGGCATGGTGTTCATCGCCCGCGCCATCACGCCGCCGCGCCGTCCGCGCCGCTTCGACACGCGCTTCTTCGCGCTGGATGCCGGCGCCGTCGCCTCCGACGCCGGCCGCATCGAGACGCCGTCCGACGAGCTTCTCGAGGTCAATTGGCTGACCTTCGAGGAGGCCCGCGCCATCGACATTCCCAACATCACCCGCTTCGTGCTCGGCGAGATCGAGGAGCGGCTCGAAACGGGCCAATTGGCAGCACCTCGGCGTCCCGTTCCCTTTTTCTACATGCACGGGCGGAAATTCGTCCGCGAGGATCTTTGACGCCCGCACCCTAGAGCGGTTCATGGTTATAGGGAACCGCTCTAGCTTGACTTTTCGCAGCGCATCGATACCGTGCCGCGACATTTGTGCAGCCCTTGCCTGCATGCGCAGATATTGAGGACGTGACGCCATGGCCAAGCCGACCACGGTCAAGATCAAGCTGGTGAGCAGCGCCGGCACCGGCTTCTACTACGTCACCCGCAAGAACACCCGGACCAAGACCGAGAAGATGAGCGCGCGCAAATACGACCCCGTGGCGCGCAAGCACGTCGAGTTCAAGGAGGCCAAAATCAAATAAGGCGGCTTACGCCGCCGCTTGGGTTTCTTGGGGGCACCGTCATCGGCGGTGCCTTTTTGAGTCTGGATGATGGTCGGACGTCCGAAATAGGTGGCCGGCCGGCGGCGGACAGGTACGAGGAGGCCACTCATTCCGCCTTCCGGCCGGCCGAACCCCACGGACCCAGGAGATGCGGCGGACCTGAGCATTCCGCAGGGTTAGCTATTCCGGGTTTTGAGACTCCGGCGACGATCTGCCGCTCGCGATCTCGTGCAGGGAAATTCACCCCCCTCTTTTTGCCTACTCTGACCTTGCATAAAAAATATGCGTTCTATCGACAAAATCAACTCTTACATTGCCTTAGCAGAAGGAATTCCATTTGTATCGTAAATTAGCTCGGTTAACACGCTGCGCTCACGCCAGCCGGCTGATTGCGCCCGGTGCTGGTCGCAAAGACTTCTTATACACTTAGCCAGACTTTTAAAAGCAGTTTGAGAATGTTTTATGAATGAGGCGGTTTCGTGGTTCAATGTGGAAATTTCGGACCACTGGAATTTTCCCGGCCGGCTGCCTAGGCGGCGCTCGAAACGACGCGATTGCGGCCGTCGCGTTTGGCGCTGTAGAGCGCCCTGTCGGCCCGTTTGACGAGGGATTCCGGCGTATCTTCCGGCGACGTCAAGGTCGCGATGCCGACGCTGATGGTCACGTTGAGGGCCTTATTGCCGCCACGGATCGGGAACGCGTCGCCGGCAACCCGCGTGCGCAGCCGCTCGCCGATCGATAGGGCCAGGGATATGTTGGTATCCGGCAGCACCACCACGAACTCCTCGCCGCCATAGCGGCAGACTAGGTCGATCCCGCGCACATTCTTGCGCAGGCGTTCGGAAAAGTTGCGCAACACATCGTCGCCCGCATCGTGACCATAAGAGTCGTTTATGGCCTTGAAATAGTCGATGTCGATGATCAGCAGCGACAGATTGCCGCCCTTTCGCTGCGCCTTGGCGACCAGCAGGCCGAGATGGTTTTCCATGTAGCGGCGATTGTGCAATTGGGTCAGCGGGTCGGTGATGGCCATCTCGACGCTGTGATGGAAGCTGTCGCGCAACTCCTCCGTGTAGCGATGGCGGCGGATTTGGGTGCGCACCCGGGCGAACAGTTCATTCTTGTCGATCGGCCGCACCACATAGTCGTTGACTCCGAGGTCGAGGCTGCGCAACAGCCGGGAACTGTCGTCGGGGTCGGCGAGCACCAGGATCGGCATGTGGCGCGTGCGCTCCAGGGAGCGCAGCTGCGAGCACAGCCGCAGCCCGTCGAAGCCGTCCAGAGCGAGGCTGACGATGGCCAGCTCGTAGTCGCCTTCCGCAGCCTTGAACACGGCGTTCTGAGGATCGGTTTCGGTATCGACCCGGTGGATGCCGCCGAGCGCGGCCTGCACGCGATCGCACGACGAGCGCCGCGTATCGACGACCAGGATGCGCCCGTCGCGGGTCGGCTGACTCAGAATGTCGGCGACCGAATCGCTGATCCCCACATCCTCGCCGGCGACCATGCGCATCTTCAGCTCGTCGATCACCGTTTTCAGCCGCACCAGGCTCTTGACTCGCGAAATCAGGGCGATTTCGCCGACCGGCTTGGTCAGGAAATCGTCGGCGCCCGCTTCCAGGCCGCGTACCCGGTCGCTCGGCTGATCGAGCGCCGTCACCATGATGATCGGGATATGGTGGGTGCGTGGGTCCTGCTTCAGCCGCCGGCAGGTCTCGAAGCCATCAATGCCCGGCATCATGACGTCGAGCAGTACGATGTCCGCCTCGCCGCGCTGACAGACCGCGATCGCCTCCTCGCCCGACATGGCGATGAGCACGTCGAAATATTCCGCTACGAGGCGGGCTTCCAAGAGTTTGACATTTGCCTCGATGTCGTCGACGACCAATACGCGTGCGGTCATTGCCTAGGATCCAGTTCTTACGACTCTGCTTACGACTCTCTGAGAAATTGCTTTACCGTGGTGAGAAACTGGGCGACCGAGATCGGCTTCGATATATAGGCTTCACAGCCACCGGCGCGGATGCGCTCCTCATCCCCCTTCATCGCGAATGCGGTCACTGCGATGACCGGTATGGAGCGCAGCTCATCGTCTTCCTTCAGCCATTTCGTCACTTCCAGACCAGAGACTTCCGGCAGTTGGATGTCCATGAGGATAAGGTCCGGCCGGTGCTTGCGCGCAAGGTCCAACGCCTCCATGCCGTTGCGGGTCTCGACCGTGTTGTAGCCGTGTGCGTCTAGCAGGTCGTGGAAGAGCTTCATGTTGAGCTCATTGTCCTCCACGATCAGGACGGTCTTGGCCATCGGCAAAGTTCCCCTAGACGCGTTTGACGCGCCTGCTTGTGCCCCCAAGCTGCGATCCGGCGCACAGCAAGCGACGAAGAACCGGCCTCCGCCACTGCCGGATATTAGAAGGCAAACATGTAACCAATGGCTTAATCCTCTGCTAGAAGTGGCGTTCGAAATGCCGCGAAAGGCAAGGCCCGCAGCGTACCGGAACGATGAACCTTCCGACCCATGCGACCGTAGATTCGCTTGAGCTGGACCCCCGGCCGCTCGTTATCTGCGACGTTGATGAGGTGGTGCTGCAATTCGTAGCCGCCTTCGAGCGGCACATCGTCCGCCACGGCTTCCGGCTCGACCCGCGCAGCTTCGCGCTGTTTGGCAACATCAAGCGCGGCGGCGACGATTCTGTTGCGGACGATGCCGAGGTCGGTAACCTGCTGCGCAGCTTCTTTGCCGCCGAGACAAGCCGGATGGACCTCGTTCCCGGCGCCCTCGACGCGCTTCGGGCGCTGAGCGAACGCGCCCAGATCGTGCTCCTGACCAACATCCACGCCACCCATTTCAAGGCGCGGCTTGAGAATTTGCGGGCGCACGGGATCCTCTATCCCGTGGTCGCCAATGAGGGGCCGAAGGGTCCGGCGGTCGCCAGCATTTGCACATTGCTCGCCGCGCCCGTCTTCTTCATCGACGATTCGCCGAGCAATATCCGCTCCGTCGTGCGCGAGGCGCCGCATGCGCACGTCATCCATTTCATGTCCGACAGCCGCTATTTGCAGCTTGCCGAGCCGATTGAGGGCGTGCGCCTGCGCACCGGCCAATGGGACGAAGCGCAAAGCTTCATCGAAACCGTCATCGCCCGTGAATTCGAGCGCCGCACATGAGCCGATGAGCATGCCCTCCCACCGCATCGGCATCGACTTTGGCGGCACCAAGATCGCCGGCATCGTCCTCGATTCCGAGAACCGGACCGTCGGCGAGGCGCGCATCGCGACGCCGCGGGGCGACTATGAGGCAACCCTGCGCGCCATTGCCGGGATGATCGAAAGGCTGAAACGGCGTTGCAAGGCACAAAGTACGCATGTCGGAATGGGCATCCCCGGCTCGATCAGCCCGATGAGTGGGCGCGTCCAGAACGCCAACTCGACCTGGATCAACGGCCGCCCGCTGGCAGACGACCTCGCCAAGCTTCTGCACGACCCGCTGCGTATCGAGAACGACGCCAACTGCTTCGCCCTGTCGGAGGCTGCCGATGGGGCGGCCGCGGGCGCGCAGTCGGTGTTCGGGGTCATTCTGGGCACCGGCTGCGGCGGCGGCATCGTCATCGCCGGGAGGCTCGTCAACGGCCCGCGAGCGATCGGCGGCGAATGGGGGCATTTCCCCCTGCCCTGGCCGCGGGCGGACGAGGTTCCCGGCCCGCTTTGCTGGTGCGGCAGGCGCGGCTGCATGGAATGCTGGGTCTCCGGCCCGGCTCTGGAGCGCGACTATGCGCAAGCCGCGAAATCCCGGCTGACGGCCCCTGAGATCGAGGCCCGCGCCACGCGCGAGCCATTGGCGCGCGCCGCGCTTGATCGCCATGCCGACCGGCTGGCGCGCGGGCTAGCCGCGGTCGTCAACATTCTCGATCCGGAAATCATCGTCCTCGGCGGCGGGCTCTCAAAAATGGACCACCTTTATGCTGAGCTTCCGGGGCTGATGGCACCCTTCATTTTCTCCGGCGACAAGGGCGTCGATATCCGCCGCCCCGCGCATGGAGCGGAAAGCGGCGTGCGCGGCGCCGCGCGCCTGTGGAACTGACCGTAGCGGCTATTTGCACTCCGCCTCGGGCAGAAACTCGATCTGCCGCATCCGCCCTTCCAGCGCGTAATCGCCATAGTCGAGCAGCAGCGAATCGCTAACCCCGTTCTCGTACAGATCGAAAGAGAATTTGTAGACGGGACGCGCTTCGCCGCTGCGGTCGTCCTCGGCGTCGAAATAAGCGATGGTCACCGGCCAGGTCGACAGTCCCTTAAGCTCTCCGGCACGCCGCGCCGCGGCGTTCTGATGCCGTGGCTTGGCGGCGGCGCCGATCACGGCCGTCGTCTCATAGACCTTGTCCCCGCTCTCCGAGCCGTCAAAAAGGCGCATCTGAAGAACGCGCCGGCCGGCGCCCGCGGCCGCGATCAACGCGCGCATATGCTCGGTCGGAAACGCCACATCGCCGGTAAACGACACGGTCTTTCGCTCCGGTGCGTCGAGCTTCACGGCAACCGGCCCACCGCTGGGGCGATAGGCCTTGCCGCGGGTCGTCTCGCCGTTCCCGGAGTCCATATATTGCGTAGTGCTGAAGCCGAAGGCGCCGCCGTCGCCGGCCTCCCAGGTCGAGGAGCGCAAATCGCTCACCGCCGCCGTGCCGTCCTCCTCGACCACCTGGTTGACCCAGCGCATATTGACCACATAGCCGGTGCAGGAATCGCCCCTGAACTCGAACACCAGCCGGCCGCTCATTCCGGCGACGCCGGAAGCCGGCTCCGCCCGCGCCAGATTCAAGTCGTAGACGGCGCGATGCGCGCTGAGCGCCGCCGCCGTGGCCGCAACCGTCATGCTGATGGCCCAAGCGCCGGCGAAGAAGAGCGTCATTGCCGCCGCCAGGGCTGGACGCAACGAGCGCATGCGTGTCAGTTTAGAGTTCAAAGCATGATCCGGTCATTTGACCCGGCCCTTTTCGGATTCGCAACCGCCCGCATTTGATCACGCCGCTCGACCGCCAACAAGGGAGACCCGACCGTGCCAGAATCCGCTCGTCCTTTGCTTGCCGTATCCCGCCTTCTCCCTGCCGCGGTTGAACGGCGCATCGCGGAAAGCTACAATGCCCGCACCAACCCGGACGATACGATTTTCGACGGCGAGGCGCTCATCGCCCATGCCGAAGGCGCCGACGGCCTGCTCGTCTGCCCGACCGACAAGCTGAACGCCGAACTCATCTCGAGGCTGCCCGAGAGCGTGCGCATCATCGCCACCTTCTCCGTCGGCTACGATCATGTCGACGTCAAGGCGGCGGCCAAACGCGGCATCGTCGTGACCAACACCCCGGAGGTGCTCACCAACGCCACCGCCGACCTGACCTTTCTCTTGCTCCTGGGGGCTGCCCGCGGCGCTTCCTGGGGCGACCGGATGGTGCGCGAAAAACGCTGGGATATCTGGACCCCGACCGGTCCGCTCGGCGTCGAGGTCAACGGCAAGCGGCTCGGCATCCTCGGTTTCGGCCGCATCGGCCGCACCGTCGCAAAGCGCGCCCGTGGCTTCGACATGGAAATCCACTATCACGACCGCGCCAGAATCCCTCCGGATCTGGAGGAAGGTGCGGTCTTCCACTCCGATTTGATTGAATTCCTCGGCCACTGCGCCTTTCTGTCGATCAATTGCGCCTCCACCCCGGAGACGCAGGGCCTGATCAACGCGGAGCGCATCGCCGCCCTGCCCGACGGCGCCATCCTGGTCAATTCGGCGCGCGGCGACATTGTCGACGACGACGCGGTGATTGCGGCGCTCCAGTCGGGCAAGCTCGCCGCCGCGGGCCTTGACGTGTTCCGCGGCGAGCCGAACATCGATCCGCGCTATCGCGACCTGGAAAACGCCTTCCTGCTGCCGCATCTGGGCAGCGCCACCAAGGAAACGCGCGACGCCATGGGCTTCCGGGCGCTCGACAATCTCGACGCCTTTTTTGCCGGCCAGACGCCAAAAGACGCAATAAGGCCTTAAGGGGAGCGGCGATGAGCGGACGCATCGAAGCGCAGTTGAAATCGCACGGCGTCAGCCTGCCGCAGGCATCAGCCCCCGCCGCCAACTACGTCCCCTTCGTGCTGAGCGGCAATCTGTTGTTTATCGCCGGCCAGCTCCCGGTCGAAGACGGCATGATCGCCCATACGGGCAAGCTCGGCGGCGGCGTCTCGCTTTCCGACGGGCAAGCCGCCGCCCGGCTCTGCGCCGTCAACATTCTGGCTCAGGTCAAGGCTGCGACCGGCGATCTCGACAAGGTCGTGCGCTGCGTCAAGCTCGGCGGCTTCGTCAACTGCACCGCGGACTTCGGCGACCAGCCGAAGGTGATGAACGGCGCCTCCGACCTGATGGTCTTGGCCTTCGGCGAGACCGGCCGCCATGCCCGCTTCGCGGTCGGCGCCCCGTCGCTGCCATTCGATGCCGCCGTCGAGGTCGACGCCATATTCGAGATCGCATGAGCGGCCTGTCCTGGCTGACCGCACAACATATCGCCCACCGCGGCCTGCACGACGCGGTCAAGGGCATCGTCGAAAACACGTCGTCTGCCGTCGCGGCGGCGATGGCCGCGGACTATGCGGTGGAGGTCGATCTGCGGCTTGCCGCCGACGGCGAGGCGATGGTGTTCCACGATTCGACCCTCGGCCGGCTTACCGAAGAGGGCGGTCTGGTGATTGGGCGCAACTCGGAGGAATTGCAAAGGATTCGCTTCCGGGGCAGCGGCGATCGGATGATGGATCTGGGCCAGCTCATCGAACTGGTCGACGGCCGCACGCCGCTGATCCTCGAGATCAAGAGCCAATGGGACCATGTCGGCCCGCTGGAGCACCGCGTCGCCGAAGTGCTGCGCGGCTATGGCGGGCCCGTCGCGGTGATGTCGTACGACCCCGATTCGCTCATGGCCTTCATCGAATTGGCCCCGGACCTGCCGCGCGGCATCGTGTCGGAGCGTTTCCGCAACCGCGACGCTTGGCCGAAATTGTCGGACTGGCGCCGCTTCCGGCTGCGCCACATGCTGCATAGCCACCGCACCCGACCGCAGTTCGTCGCCTACGACATCGACGGCCTGCCGAGCGCCGCGCCGCTCCTTGCGCGCCATCTGTTCGGCCTGCCGCTCATCACCTGGACCGTGCGCACCGAGGCCGACCGGCGGCGGGCGAAATTGTTTGCCGACGCGATGATTTTCGAAGGGTTCTTGCCGTAAAATAGCCGCAGGGCGGGGGAAAGAGCGTCGATCAGAGGACCAACAAGTCGGCATGGGCGACCGCGAACCCGTCAAGGCCAGAGTGATCGGAGAGATCGGCGCCGTCGCCGCCGCCGACTGGGACGCCTGCGCCGGGGTCAGGCACCAGGACGAGGCCCGAGGAATTCCCTATAATCCCTTCATTTCACATACATTTCTTTCCATTCTCGAGAAATCCGGAAGCGTCTCCGCCAAGGCCGGCTGGATGCCGCAGCACATCGTCGTCGAGGACGATGCCGGCGGCGTTGCCGCTTGCATGCCCTGCTACGTGAAAAGCCACAGCCACGGCGAATACGTATTCGATTGGGGCTGGGCCGACGCCTTCGAGCGCGCCGGCGGCAGCTACTATCCGAAGCTACAGGTCGCCGTCCCCTTCACGCCGGTCCCCGGCCGCCGGCTACTGGTGCGCCCGGACCTCGATGCACGCCATTTCGGCGCCGTTCTCGCCGAGGCCGCCGAGCAACTCGTTAGGCGCTACGGCATGTCATCGGTGCACATCACCTTTCTGAGCAAGCCCGAATGGGACCTACTCGGTTCCCGCGGCTTCCTGCAGCGCACCGGCCAGCAGTTTCACTGGAACAATGCCGGTTACGTCGATTTCGAGGCTTTCCTGAGCGCGCTTGCCGCGCGCAAGCGCAAGCAGATCCGTCGCGAGCGCCGCGACGCCCAGGCCGGCGACATCACGATCAAGTGGCTCACGGGAAAGGAGGTCACCGAGGCCCATTGGGACGCCTTCTTCGCCTTCTATTTGGACACCGGCAGCCGGAAATGGGGCCGGCCCTATCTCAACCGCCGCTTCTTCAGCCTGCTCGGCGAGACGATGGCCGTCGATGTCTTGCTGATTTTCGCTTACCGCGCAGGGCGGCCCATTGCGGGCGCCCTTAACATGATCGGTTCCGATGCCCTTTACGGCCGCTATTGGGGCGCCATCGAGGAGCATCCCTTCCTGCATTTCGAGCTTTGCTACTACCAGGCGATCGAATTCGCGATTGCCCATCGCCTCGCCCGCGTCGAGGCCGGCGCCCAGGGACCGCACAAGCTGGCGCGCGGCTATCTGCCGCAAACGATCTATTCGGCCCATTGGATCGCTGATCCCGGCCTGCGCCGCGCGGTCGCCCGCTTCCTCCACGAGGAGCGCGCCCATGTCGCCTTCGAGCAGCGCCTGCTGGCCGAACAAGCGCCGTTCAGAAAGGACGGAGCCCTTGACCGGCCCGAAGAGACCTGAGTAGGAAAAGCGGGCCGAATTCAAGGGGGGTGACCATGACTGCCAGCTATGACAAGGACAATATCTTCGCCAAGATCCTCCGCGGCGAGATACCCTGCCACAAGGTCCACGAGGACGACGCGACCCTCGTCTTCATGGATATCATGCCGCGCGCCGACGGCCATGCGCTGGTCATCCCCAAGGCGCCTTCGCGCAACCTCCTCGACATCGCGCCCACCGACCTTGCCGCGGTCATGGCGGTGGTGCAGAAGGTCGCGCGCGCGGCGCTCAAGGCGTTCACGGCCGAAGGCGTGCTGATCCAGCAGTTCAACGAGCCGGCGTCCGGTCAGATCGTCTTCCACACCCATTTCCACGTCATCCCGCGCTGGCACGACGTGCCCCTCAGGCCGCACACCGGCGAAATGGCCGATCCGGACGTTCTCGCCGCAAACGCGGAGAAACTGCGCGCGGCGCTCAAAGATGAGAGAACAGAATAAAGCCGCCGACGAGCACCACCTCGCCGACGAAGATTCCGAGCGCCATGGCGCGCCGACCCGCGAAATAGACGCCGAGCCCAATTGCAAACGCGCCCAGCCGCAATAAGAGCGGCGCCTCGGCGAGCGCGCCGGGCGGAAAGCAGACTATGCGCGCGATCAGCGCCGCGACCAGCGCCGTCGAGATCGCCCGCGCGAACAGAAACACCTCGCTGCCTTCGTTGACCCTGAGCGCGGCAAAAACGCCGATGACGCGCCAGATGTCGGTCGCAAGCGTGCCGGCGACGAACAGCATGACGAGCCAGCCATATCCTTCTGCCGCCATCATGTCCGCCGCCTCCTCCTCCGGTCGATGAGATAGGCCGCCGTACCGCCGACAAGACCGGAAAGCACAAGCTCGAAGCCCGGCAACGTGACGAAGACGAGCGGCCCGAGCACGAAGCCGAACAGCAGCGCCAGCCGGTCGGCCGGAGTATCGGAGGCGCGCAGCATCGACAGCACGAAATAAAGCGGCGTCAGGAACAACAGCCCGGCGGCGAGCTCCAGCGTGAGTAGGGCCGCGGCCTCGTAGCCGACGATTGTCGCAACGAGATTGGTCGAGACCAGAACCGAGCAGAAGCCCCAATAATAGGGCACCCGCTCGGCCCGCGACATTCGCGGCAGCCGCTGCATCGATTCGACCCAGATGGTGATGGCGCAAAAATGCGACAGCAGAAGCTGGTGCAGCCTGCCCGTGCGCGGGCCGCGCAGGATCGGCATCAGCACGACGACGAGCGGCATCAACCGTACAGAGGTCAGCGTGACCCCGATGGCGGCGCTCCATAGCGCCGCGCCGGCGGCCATCTCGCTGACCAGGACGACCTGACCCGGCAGCGCCCAGACGAACAGCGCGATCGCGAGCGCCTGGATCAGGGTGAGCCCGCTCTCATGAACGAGCGCGCCATAGCCGACAAAGGAGCAGATGAGAATGAAGGCCCCGGTCGACGGCGCCCGCCGCATGCCCCGGAGAAAGGCAGCGCGGCGGCTCAGAGCCGGCCGTTCGCCCTCCCCTGGGTCAAGACCCGCCAAGACCGCCGGCTATTCGACGAGCAGCGGAACCCGCGGCACCAGACTGCCGCCCCCACCGGAAGAATCGCCGCCTTTCTTCTTCTTGCGCGAACGGGCCTTGCCGGCAGCCTTCTTGCGCCCGCCCGCGGCCTTTTTCTTCGCCGCCGGCTTGCCGCGCGCTTCAATCGGAGGCGACGGCTTTACGGGCGGGTCCTCGTTGAAGAATTCGAAGCTCAGATGCTGGCCGTCTTCGGCCACCGTCACCTTGACCGTGCCGCCCTTTTTCAGCCGCCCGAACAGGACCTCGTCGGCGAGCGGCTTCTTGATGTGTTCCTGGATGACACGGGCAAGCGGCCGGGCGCCGAACTTTTCGTCATAGCCGCGCTCGGCGATCCACTTGTTGGCCTCCGGCGACAGGTCGAAGGTGACGTTGCGGTCGGCGAGCTGCACCTCGAGCTCGAAGATGAACTTCTCGACCACCTTGGCGATCACCTCCGGCGGCAGGCGGGCGAATGTGACGACGGCATCGAGGCGGTTGCGGAATTCCGGCGTGAACAGCCGGTTGATCGCCTCCTCGTCGTCGCCCTCCCGCTTCGACCGGGTGAAGCCGACGGCAGCCTTGGCGAGATCGGCAGCACCCGCATTGGTGGTCATGATCAGGATCACGTTGCGGAAGTCGACCCGCTTGCCGTTATGGTCGGTCAGCTTGCCGTGGTCCATCACCTGCAAGAGAATGTTGAACAGGTCCGGATGCGCCTTCTCGATCTCGTCCAGCAGCAGCACGCAGAATGGATGCTGATCGACGCCGTCGGTGAGAAGGCCGCCCTGGTCGAAGCCGACATAGCCCGGCGGCGCCCCGATCAGGCGCGAAACGGTGTGCCGCTCCATATATTCCGACATGTCGAAGCGTAGGAGCTCGATGCCGAGAAGATCGGCGAGCTGGCGCGCGACCTCGGTCTTGCCGACCCCGGTGGGTCCACAGAACAGGTAGCTGCCGATCGGCTTCTCCGGCTCGCGCAGCCCCGCCCGCGAGAGCTTTATGGCCGCGGCGAGGGCTTCGATGGCCTGATCCTGCCCAAACACGACCCGATTGAGATGGGTGCTCAGATGCGAGAGCACCTCGGCATCGTTCTTCGACACGGTCTTGGGCGGAATCCGCGCCATGGTCGCGATGGTTGTCTCGATCTCCTTGATGCCGATGGTCTTGCGGCGGCGGGAATCGGGCAGCAGCATCTGCGAGGCCCCGGTCTCGTCGATGACGTCGATGGCCTTGTCCGGCAGCTTGCGGTCGTGGATGTATTTGGCCGCCAGCTCCACCGCCGCTCTGATCGCCTGCTCGGTGTAGCGGATGCCGTGGAACTCCTCGAAATAGGGCTTCAGACCTTTCAGGATCTTGATCGTGTCGGGCACCGTCGGCTCGACAATGTCGATCTTCTGGAAGCGCCGCACCAGGGCGCGATCCTTCTCGAAATATTGGCGGTATTCCTTGTAGGTGGTAGAGCCGATGCAGCGCAGCGTACCGCTTTGCAGCGCCGGTTTGAGCAGATTGGAGGCGTCCATCGCGCCCCCCGAGGTGGCGCCGGCGCCGATCACGGTGTGGATCTCGTCGATGAACATGATGGCGCCCGGATAGGCCTCGATCTCCTTGACCACCGCCTTCAGGCGCTCCTCGAAATCGCCGCGATAGCGGGTGCCGGCCAACAGCGCGCCCATGTCGAGCTGGAAGATGGTCGCCTTCTTCAGGACGCCGGGTACCTCGCCATGAACGATCCGCCGCGCCAGGCCCTCGGCAATCGCCGTCTTGCCGACGCCGGGATCGCCGACGAACAGCGGGTTGTTCTTCTGCCGCCGACACAGCACCTGGATGGTGCGGTGGATCTCCGCCTCGCGCCCGATCAGCGGATCGATGCGCCCTTGCGCCGCCTTCTTATTGAGGTTGACGCAGTAAGCGTCGAGTGCATCGGCCTTGCGCTTGGTCTCCTCGCTGCCTTCGACCGTGGCCGCGTCCTCGTCGGCGCCGCGCACCGGGCGCGCCTCCGACATGCCCGGCCGTTTGGCAATGCCGTGGCTGATGTAGTTGACCGCGTCGTATCGGGTCATGTCCTGCTCCTGCAGGAAATAGGCGGCGTGGCTCTCGCGTTCGGCGAAGATGGCGACCAGCACGTTGGCGCCGGTCACCTCCTCGCGACCGGAGGATTGGACATGGATGACGGCGCGCTGGATGACCCGCTGGAAGCCGGCGGTGGGTTTGGAATCCTCACCCAGATCGGAGATCAGATTGTCGAGCTCATTGTCGACATATTCGACCAGATTGGCGCGCAGCACGTCGATGTCGACGTTGCAGGCGCGCATCACGGAGGCTGCGTCCTGATCGTCGATGAGCGCCAACAGCAGATGCTCGAGCGTCGCATATTCATGGTGACGCTCATTGGCCAGCGACAATGCGTGGTGCAGGGCCTGTTCCAGTTGTTTTGAGAAGGTCGGCACGGGCGGCTCTACTCCTTTTCCATCACGCATTGTAGCGGGTGCTGGTGCTTTCGTGCAAAGTCCATGACGTGCGTCACCTTGGTTTCCGCCACCTCATAGGTGAATACGCCGCACATGCCGACTCCGTTATGGTGGACATGCAGCATGATCCGGGTCGCCTCCTCGCGCCCCTTGTTGAAGAACCGCTCCAGCACATGCACGACGAATTCCATCGGCGTGTAGTCGTCATTGAGCAGCAAAACCTTATACAGTTGCGGCCGTTTCGTCTTGGGCCGCGTGCGGGTGATGATTCCCGTTCCCGGCTCGCCCTTGCCGCTGCCGTTGTCGCCCGCGCTCATGCGCGCTAAGAGCACCGGGGCGGAGAGTTCGAAAAGTGCCGCGTTGATCTCCTTCATGGGTTTACTCGTATGAATTCGCGTTCGAGCCTGCGCCTCCCTGTCCCACGATTCCGGAGCTATACTAGAAAGCCTATCGATCTCTGACCAGACCGCAAGATAGGACAGCGCGAATTGAAATCAAATCAGCGTGCACAGATTGTGGCCACCGGATGTTTTTCCACTGAAAAAAAAAGAGCCCGGCGCTGGCGCCGGGCTCCAAGATAAAGGAGGAACCGCAGAAAGAGAGTTACTTGGTGGCCTTGTTTACCGCTGTCTCGATCGGCTTGTAGACGTCTTTGGCGACCCCGGCACAGAGCTCGCCCAGCTTGGTAACTTCGCCAACATAGTCCTCGTAGGCCGTGCGGGCGAAATCGGCCTGCGCCTCAAATGCCTTGTCGAGCGACTTGGCGCCGACGACCTTCTCGAAGGCCGCCGTGGAAGCTTCGAAATTCTTCTTCGAGTAGTCGGCCATCTCGGCCGCGATCGACTGCCAGCCCTTGGTGACCGCACCAAAGCTCTTGATGGTGACGTCGATGTTGTCCTTGCTGAATTTTTGGAAGTCTTCAAATCCGTTGATCATCTTAATCGCTCCGTTTGAAATCCTGTTTCGACGCCGATTCGTATCCGTCTGTGTGTCGATCCGGCGTTCTGGATATGAATATATGCACTGCACAAAAATAGTCAAGAAAATACTGCACTGCACAAAATGGACCCTCCAAGCCCGCGCGACCGGGGCCGCGGCGGCGGCAAAATGACCGGACTTAAAGCTTTTGTAACCGGGCGATCCTACCCTGCCTTCCCCGTGACAAGGAACGTTATCCAAAGGGCGCATTTTTCGGCCTTGTCGTGCGTTCGCAAATATGGGATTCGGTAGCAATGCTGGGGAGCACCCAATCTCGTTTGTCGGCTTCGTTTTTGATCGCGCTGGGCCTGGCCACGATGCTGGCTCCGCCGCAGGCGCACGCGCGCCCCGGTGGCTGGTCGCAGAGCAAATACGCGGCCATCGTCGTCGATGCCAACGCCGACCGGGTCCTGTACTCGCGCAACGCGGACGACCAACGCTTCCCAGCGTCGCTGACCAAGATGATGACGCTGTACATGCTGTTCGCCGAAATGCGCGCCGGCCGCGTCACCGCGTCAACGCAGATCCGCTTCTCCGCCCACGCCGCCGGTCAGGCACCCTCGAAGCTGGGGCTCAAGGTCGGCCAGACAATATCGGTGCGATCGGCGATCCTGGTCCTGGTGACCAAATCGGCGAACGACGTCGCCGCCGCCATTGCCGAGCATATCGGGACCAGCGAATCCGCCTTCGCCGCGATGATGACCGACCGGGCGCGGGCTCTCGGGATGAAATCCACCACCTTCCGCAACGCCTCTGGGCTGCCCGACCCCCGACAGCGCAGCACCGCCCGCGACATGGCGACACTGGCGGCCGCTCTGATCCGGGACTTCCCGGACTATTACGACTACTTCAAGACCCGCTCCTTCGCCTATCAGGGGCACAATTATCGCAATCACAACCGGCTGCTCGGTCGGGTTTCAGGCGTCGACGGCATCAAGACCGGCTATACCCATGCCTCCGGCTACAATCTCGCGGCCTCGGCGCAACGCGGCTCCCGTCATCTGATCGCCATCGTCATGGGCGGTCCGAGCGCGCGCGCGCGCGACGATCACGTGACGGCGCTCTTGAATCAGCAGTTCGCCAAGGCATCGACGGCAAAGACGAAGATGGCGCACGCTGTCACCCTGCCCGCGGTGGCGCCCTTGCCGGCGATACGGCCGGTCGCGGCGGCGGCTCCGCAGCTTGCAAGCGCAGAACCGGAACCCGCCGCCTCGGTCAAGCCGCACCTCCTGCCCGCTCCCACCCCGGTCAATCCGCGCCTCCTGCCCGCTGCCGCCTCGGTCGCGCCGGCTTCCGGCGGCGATCCGATCGCCGAGGTGCTGGCGATGTCGCAGCCGGCCGAGGGCGACGATGAAGCCGAGGACACGGCACCTCCCTCCGAGGGCGACACCGTCATCGCCAAGGTGCCGGCGGCGGAGATGCAGACGCAGCAGCCATCCCACATCACGATCGTCGCGCCGATGCCCACGCCGCGGCCGCGCATTGTCCCCGACACCAAGGTGACCAACGCCATCGCCGAACGCCTGCGCGAAAAGTGGCTGATCCAGATCGGCGCCTACGACGACGAGCAGGCGGCGCGCAGGAAGTTGCGGGACGCCCAGCGCAAAGCTGAAATCCTCAGCGACCGGCTCGCCTATACCGAGTCGGTGAAGACGGACGCCACGACACTTTACCGGGCGCGGTTCTCGAGCTTCGACAAGGCCGCCGCCGAGGCCGCCTGCAAGAAGCTCAAAGAGGCCAAGTTCCCCTGCCTGCCGATACGCCAATAGGCCGGCCAGGCCTTCCTAACGCCGTTTGCCGCCGCGCTTGAGCAACAGGTCGCGGGCCTCGTTGAGCTTGGTGGCGAGATAGGTGGAGCCGCCTTGATCGGGGTGCAGATTCTTCATCAGCCGGCGGTGGGCGGTGCGGATCTCCGCCTCGCTCGCGCCCCTGGCGACGCCGAGGACCTTGTGCGCCTCATCCATCGTCATCGGCCCCGTGGCGCCGCTTTTCCCATACCGGGTGCCGCCATCGCCGCCATTGCCGGCCCGCGCCTCGCCCGTCCCCTCTCGCCAGTCGGGAAAGCGGCGGTCAAGATAGGTCTCGATGAGCGCCACGCTTTCGGCGTCATGCGCCACCTCGCCATAGAGCTCCTGCAGCTCCGCCAAGCTCATTTTGCCGAGCCGCTCACCGCCGAACCGGCCTGTCCGGACCGTGCCGTCCATCTCGCCAGTGTCGTGATCCAGCGTCATGTCGAGGTGACGCGAGCGCACCCGCGAGCGCTGCCCGGCCGACTTCTGCGCGCTGCCGGGGAAGCTCGGCCAGCCGCGCATCAGGATCGAGAAGCCGAAAAAACCGAGCGGCAATGCCAGAGCCCAGCGCCCGACCAGCGCCAGGAGGCCGGCGATGAGAAGCATGGCGATGCCGGCAATGCGGTGCATGTTGCTGGTAAGCGTGCGCACGTCGGCGTTGGCGAAAAAATATAGCGCCATGACGACGAGCGCGACCAGGAACACCAAACCGAGGAATGCCGGCATCTTGCCTACCGAAGCTGTTCGAGCAACAAGCGGCCGCGGCCGCCTTTGGCGCTCAAATTCTCCAGTGCCGCGCGCCCGCCCGCCGCATAGACGGCAACCGCCGAGAGCAATTCGCGCAATTGGTTGGCGGCGGCCACATCGAAGCGGCACCAGGCGCCTCCGGTCAGCCGGGCGATCTCGCGAAAGGCGCGCTCGGCGAGCGGCTCATAGCCCTCCTGGAACATGAAGGCCGGCACGTGCAAGAGGCCGAGCTTGCCGGCCTCGGCGCACAGATGGTCGAGTTCTTCCTCCATGCAGTCGCCGACATAGACCAGCGCATGAACCCGCTGCCGCGCCGCCTCCTTGCGCGCATGGGTCAGCACCTTGCCGATCTGGGTGTGGCCGCCGCGGCAGTCGATGCGGGTCATCAGTTCGGCCAAGTGTTTCGGGTCGTCGACCCATTTGCTCGCCCGGCATTCGCGAAAGCCCCGGAAATAGACGAGTTGCACATCGAGTCCACCGATCGCCGCGGTCTGGTGGAACATCTCCGCCTGATGCCGGCAGGCGCTGTCCCAGGTGGGCTGCCGGCTCATCGTCGCATCGAGGGCAAAAATCAGCCGGCCGCGTTCCCCGGACGCACGCAGGAGCGTAAGCCGGCGCGCCGTCTTGAGAAAATCGTCGATCTGCGAATGGCTGGAGGTCTCCGCCGGCTTTCCCGGCGTGCCGCTCTCAACCACCTCTGCTTTCGGTTTGTCCCTGTTGGCCATGGCTCTGTGCACCGATGCGGCGCGTCGCCGCCTACTCAGATTATGCTTATTCACATTAGATGGCGGCACGGCGGCAAAAAAACAAACCTCCGCGCAGCGCCTATCGCCCTTCCGGATCGAGGGACAGGAGCGCCGCATTTCCGCCCGAAGCGGTTATGTCGGTCGACGTCACGCGCTCTACCGCAAAACGGGGCAGATAATGCGGCCCGCCCGCCTTGGGTCCGGTGCCGGAAAGTCCCTCGCCGCCGAAGGGTTGCGCCCCGACGACGGCGCCGATCTGGTTGCGGTTGACGTAAATATTGCCGACCCGCACCCGCGAGGCAACCTCGCTGACGGTCTCGTCGATGCGGCTATGCACCCCGAGCGTCAGGCCGTAGCCGGTGGCGTTGATGGCCTCGCAGACCTGCGCCAGCCTTCCGGCCTGAAAACGCACCACATGCAGGATCGGACCGAACACCTCGCGCTTCAGGACCAAAATCGAGTCTATCTCGTAGGCCGCCGGCGCCACGAAAGTGCCGTGCCGCGCGGCCGCCGGCAGCCTAAGCTCGACCAGCGTCTTTGCCTGTTTGCGCATCTGCGCCTTGTGAGCTTCCAGCGTCGCGCGCGCGTCCTCGTCGATCACCGGGCCGACATCGGTGGCATAGTCGAGCGGGTCGCCGATCGTAAGCTCCTGCATGGCGCCGACCAGCATCTCGAGCAGCCGGCCGGCGATATCCTCCTGCACGCACAGCAAGCGCAGCGCCGAGCAGCGCTGGCCGGCGCTGTCGAAGGCCGAGCGCACCGCGTCCCGCACCGCCTGCTCCGGCAGAGCGGTTGAATCGACGATCATGGCGTTGATGCCGCCGGTCTCGGCGATCAGCGGGACAATCGCGCCGCCACGCCCCGCCAGCAGTTTCTGGATCGCATCCGCCGTCTCGTTGGAGCCGGTGAAGGCGATGCCGGAAACGCGCCTGTCGGCGACGAGCCGCGCGCCGACCACCTCGCCGGCGCCCGGCAGGAGTTGGATGACATCGTCGGGGATGCCGGCTCGATGCATCAGCCGCACGGCCGCGGCAGCGACGAGCGGGGTCTGTTCAGCCGGCTTGGCGAGGACGGTGTTGCCGGCGGCGAGCGCGGCTGCGGCCTGGCCGGTGAATATGGCGAGCGGGAAGTTCCACGGGCTGATACAGGCAAAGACGCCGCGCCCATGAAGATGCATTTCGTTCCGCTCGCCAGTCGGGCTCGGCAAAGTCCGGGGACCGGCGAATTGACGGCGCGCCTGAATGGCATAGTAGCGCAGGAAATCCGCCGCCTCGCGCAGATCGGCAAGCGCATTGTCGAGCGTCTTGCCGGCCTCGCGCACCATCAGCGCCATCAGCCGTGCGCCGTTGGCCTCATAGAGGTCGGCGGCCTGTTCCAGAAGTTCGGCCCGCTCAGCGCCGCCGCGCCGGTCCCACGCGGGTTGCGCGGCCGATGCCGAGGCAAGCGCCGCCTCGACCGCGGCCTCGCCCGCTTCCACGACCGTACCGACGCGGACCCGGCGGTCATGGGGCGAGAAAATCGTCCGTTCCGCACCGGAGCCGGCCTTGCCGGCGACGATCGGACCGGCATCGGCCTTCTCCTGCAGCGCACTTTGCATCGCCGCGATCAGCGGCCCCCGCACCGCATCCTCGTGCAGCAAGAAGCCGCGGCTGTTCTTGCGCTCGGGAAGAAAAACATCGCCGGGCTGAGGAATGCGCGGGTGCGGAATGATCTTCCGCGCCGCGACTTTTTCCGCCGGGTCGAGGATGATTTCCTCGATCGGCGCCGCGTCGTCGGCCAGACGGTTGACGAAAGAGGTGTTGGCGCCGTTCTCGAGCAGCCGGCGCACCAGATAGGCGAGCAAATCCTCGTGGCTGCCAACCGGCGCGTAGATGCGGCAGGCAACGCCGAGCCCATCGGGCCGGGTCGCATCCTCGTAGATTGCCTGTCCCATGCCGTGCAGGCGCTGGAATTCGTAATCCGCGCTGCCGCCGGCAAGGGCATGCACCGCGGCGATGCTGTGGGCGTTGTGGGTCGCGAACTGGGCATAAAAGCAATCGCGGTGGGCGAGCAGAAAGCGCGCGCAGGCAAGAAACGAGACGTCGGTTGAAGCCTTGCGCGTGAATACTGGATAAGACTCAAGCCCCGCTTCCTGGGCGCGCTTGATCTCGCTGTCCCAGTAGGCGCCCTTGACGAGCCGCACCGGAATCCTGTGGCCCGTTTGCTCGGCCAGCGCCTTGAGCCAGGCGAGCACCGCCATGGCGCGCCGCGCATAGGCCTGCACGGCGATGCCCAGCCCGTCCCAGCCGGCAGCGGCGCGATCGCCGATGAGAGCCGCGAAAACCCCAAGCGTCAGATCGAGCCGGTCCATCTCCTCCGCGTCGATGGTCAGCGCCAGCCCGCGCTCGCGTGCCGCCGCGACGAGGCCGGAAAGCCGCGGTACCAGCTCGGCCATGATGCGGGCACGTTGTCTCGGCTCGAAGCGCGGATGAAGCGCGGACAGCTTTATGGAAACGCCCGGGCGGGCGAAGATGCTCTCCCCCTCTCCCAGCCCGGCATGTTTCGCAATGATTTCAGCGGCATGCAGGTATGCATCGAGATAGCGGGCAGCGTCGCGCGCGGTCATCGCCGCCTCGCCGAGCATGTCGAAGGAGAAGCGGTAGCCTTGCCTTGCCTGCGGCTCGCCGAGCCGAAGCGCTTCCTCGATGGTGCGGCCGAGCACGAACTGACCGCCGATGATGCGCATGGCGTGGCGCATCGCTTGCCGGATGATGGGCTCGCCCGACTTGGCCACCAGCCGCTTGACGAGGCTCGCCACGTCGCTTCCCTCGCCCTCGCCGAGATCGACGACGCGACCGGTCAGCATCAGCCCCCAGGTCGAGGCGTTGACGAGAAGCGAATCGGAATGGCCGAGATGGGCTTCCCAGGCGCGTCCTCCGATCTTGTCGGCGATGAGCTTGTCGGCTGTGTTGGCGTCGGGAACGCGCAGCAGCGCCTCGGCAAGGCACATCAGCACCACGCCCTCCTCGCTCGACAGCCCGTATTCGCTCATCATCGCGTCAACGCCGCCGAACTTTCGGCGGCCGGCGCGCGCCGCCTCGACCAACCGCCGCGCATTCTTCTCGACCCGCGCGCGCATCTCCGGTTCAAGACGCGCGGCTGGCAGCAGCGCGCGGACGAGCGCGGCCTCTTCTGCGAGATAGTCGGCCGCAATCGCCTGGCGCAACGGCAGCTCAATAGGGGTATTGGCGGCGGGCCGCATGGCGATGGCTCCCGAGGGAACCCATCATAACCCATGCGGCCCTAATGGGGGACAACCGAAACCGGCAGCTCGGCCAACGAGCGCATGGAATTGTTCGCCTTGTAGACCGGCTCGCCGGCCAATTCGATCCGTTTCACCCGGGCCACGAACGCCGTGGTGAGGGCCGCCGCCTCGAGGTGCGCGATATTCATGCCAATGCACAGATGTACGCCCGAGCCGAAGCCGATGTGACCGGCGGTATCGCGCGTCAGATCGAACATTGCCGGATCGTCCCAGCGCCGCGGATCGCGGCTGGCCGCGCCGATGCTGGCCAGCACCTTCTGCCCCTCGCCGAGATCGACGCCCGCCAGGCTCACACAACGGGTCGTGGTCCTGAAGATCGAATGGATCGGCGGATCGTGACGCACCGCTTCGTTGAACGCCGCGCCGGCCCGCGCCGGCTCGGTCGCCAACAGATCATACTGTTCGGGATTTCGCGCCAGGCACAACAACAGGTGGGCTATGCCCCCAATCGTGGTGTCGATGCCGGCCGACAGGAGCGCGCGCACCAGGTTCCACGCCTCATATTCGGTGACATTGCCTTCCTCGGCATATTCATAGACCTTGGCGCCGAACCTGCCGGGGCCGAGCGCTTCCCGTTTGCACCGGTCCATGACCCATTGGGTGGCGCCGGACGAGTTGCTTTTCTCGATCGAGGCGTGGAAATGCTCGTTGAGCGGGCCGAACGAATTGAACGCCACCTCGCCATAGGTAACCAGGTGCTCGCGGCCGGTCTCGTCGACGCCGACCGCATCGCCGAACACCTTGAGAAGATAGGGCTGGACGAGATCCCGGCAGGCATCGAACCGCCGTTGCTCCACCAGCCTGTCGACCAGCGCCTCGGCCTCGCGCGCGAGCATTTCGGAAAGTTCGGCGAGCGCGCGCTTGGACAGGATGCGCAGGATCACCTTGCGCACTTCATTGTGCCGCGGCGGATCGGATTCGATCAGGACCGAAGGATCACGCCAGGGTTTTTCCTTGCTGAAATCCGACAGGCCCACGCCGCGCGAGGAGCAATAGGTCGGCCAGTCCTGCAGTATGGCGCAGACCGCCTCGTGCCGCCCGGTCGCGTAGACATCGTATTGCGGCAGATAGACGACCGGCCCCGCCTCTCTGAGCGCGTCATAATAGCCGTAAGGCGCAATCAGTGTCGCCCGGTCATACGGGTCGATGTCGAGTGTCGGAACCGCTGACTGAGATTTCCGCTGCATGACGGCCGATTATTGTCGATCGGGATTGGCGTGACAATCGCCAAACGAGGGGGCGGAAAGGGAATTCCGGGATGCCCGATGCCGCGCGTAAACTTGATCGATGTCATGGTGAAAATGGATGCCTTGAACGAGCATTCATTCGGAACAGGAATCGAATGACGGGAGCGCAATCGGCGGCCGTGCTAGGCGCCATCGACGATTGTCGATCGCATCGCGCCGCCTCGAGCGCGCGAAAAATTAGGCTTCGCCGTGCGGGCAAGACTGGGCTGGTCCCTGCGGGCGGAATGAGAATGGAGGTCCACAACATGTCGCTCTTGCTGGAACTGAGGCGAATTGCCGCTGTCGCAGGGCTCTTGGCGCTCGCAGCCTTGGGCGTAACGCCGGCTTTCGCACAATCTGCACCGCTGGAATTCCCGTTCGTCACGGAGTGGGCCGGCTCGCCGCACGCGCGGGCGAGCGCCGAGGCGTTCATCCACTGGAACGAAGAGGGCGAGATTCCGCTCGCCTGCGCCAAATGTCACTCGACGCCTGGCTTCCGTGACTTTGTCGGCGCCGACGGCTCCGAGCCGGGCGTCGTCAATCGCCCGGCCCCGACCGGCACGGTCATCGCCTGCGTCGCCTGCCATAATGATGCAACCATCATGATGAGCAGCGTCACCTTCCCGTCCGGATTGACGGTGGAGAACGTCGGCGACGATTCGCGCTGCATGACCTGCCACCAGGGACGCGAATCCACGGTCAGCGTTAACGAGAAGATCGCCGGCATGACCGACGACGAGGTGCAGCCGAAACTCGGGTTCGTCAACGTCCACTATCGGGCAGCCGGCGCGACCCGCTTTGGCACCCAGGCCAAGGGCGGCTATGAGTATGATGGCCAGACCTATAAGGGCTATTACGGCCATAACGGCATTCAACAGCGCTGCGCCGACTGCCACGAGCAGCATGCCCTGAAGGTCAGGTTCGAACTGTGCGCCACCTGTCACGTGGAGGCGGGCATCAAGTCCAGGGCGGAATTGTCGAAGATCCGCATGACGCCCGTCGACTTTGATGGCGACGGCAATGTTGAGGAAGGCATGGCCGAGGAGATCGCCACCCTGCAAGAGGCGCTGCTCAAGGCGATCCAGAGCTATGCCACCGAGGTGGCCAAGACCCCGATCGCTTACGACTCGCACAACCATCCGTACTTCTTCGCCGACACGAATGCGGACGGCAAGGCCGACAGGTCCGAGGCGATCTTTCCGAACCGCTACCAGTCGTGGACGCCGCGCCTGTTGCGCGCCGCCTACAACTATCAGTTCGCGGCCAAGGACCCCGGGGCGTATGCCCATAACGGCCAGTACGTCATCCAGCTCTTGGTGGACAGCCTCCAAGACCTGTCCGGGAAGGCGATGGTCGACACAAGCAAGCTGATCCGGCCGGAATCATAAGGCCGGAGATAAGTCGCTCCGGGGCCGGCAACGGCCCTGGACGACGAACTTTAGAGGGAAGACGAGCGCCAGCCGGAAACGGCCGGCGCCTTTTTCTCGCGTTTTTCAAGCTTTCGCACCGTCAGGCTTCCTCTTGCGGCCGTCCAAACGTCTCCCGCGCCCAGTCGAAGTGGGACCTGTCCAGGGTCACCAAGCGCTTTTCCGCCCGGTGGATCACGGACAGGCGGCGGATCGCCATGCCAAGCTGGGCCTTGATGCGCCGCCAACGGAAACCGGCGGCGTCGAGAACAGTTCCGGGATCGGGGCGGGGCGTCCTATCCGGTGCGGTGCTCGAATCCGTGGCGATGATCGGCGGAAGGCCGTAGGCGGCGCACTGGTCGAGCTGAATGGCGCAGGCCGGCTCCAGCTGGTAGGAGCGCAGGTCATAGCTTTCGCACAGGATCGCGTCGGCAATACCCGCCCTGTGCCGGGTCTTGGCTAGAAGCCTTTCGGCGCCGCTCGGCCACAGCACATAGGCCGCAGCGCCGCTTCTGTCCTGATACATTCGAACCGCGCCGACCCGGCCGGCAACCGTTATCGCGGCCCGGCCCACGAGCTTCCTGCGACCCTTGACCTCCAGGCTCACATGGTCGGCGCGATCCCATGCGGCAAGAGCGCCGAGAACCTCCGGAACAAATGAGGAAAGCAGGGCATCATCCTCGAGCACCAGGGCAGGCTGGCCGCTTTCGGCAATTTTCTGCCATGCGGCCCGATGGCTGAGAAAACAGCCGATTTCGCCTGCCCGCATCGGTCTTTGCCAGCTCTTCCAGATCGGTTTGTCGATCTCATCGGTAAGATCGGCGGCGCTGATCGCCTCAAGCCGCTCGAAGGCAAGGCCCAACCGTGCCATCTGCTTTGTCTGGACGGATAGCCGCTCTGTCGCCGCGGCAAGATTGATGATGATGATGTTCACCCGGAGGGGTTCCCGGTCATATCCCGTGATTTTCGATCTCGCCTGAAAACAGCTTCATATATTGGCGGGTAATGCTCTCTTTGGAGAACTGCCCGGCCAGCGTCTCGCGCCCGCCTTGGACGATCCTCTTCCGCAGCGCCTCGTCGCCTTGAAGCCGTTCGAACGCCCTTGCGAACCCGTCGACATCGTCGATCGCAACCATCAAACCGTTGTCGCCGTCGCGCATGAACCAGCTCGGTCCTTCGCTTCGGGCTGAGACCACGGGGACGCCGACATTCCAGGCCTCGAGTATCACATTGCCCAAGGGTTCGTGCCTCGATGGCATGCAAAAAATGTCGGATGCAGCGACATAGGGCGATGGGTCATCCTGCCAGCCGACAAAATGAATCCGGCTCTGCGCGCCGGCCTGTTTGGCCAGCTGCATGAGATTCTCAGCTTCCTGTCCCTCGCCGATCAGCCACAGATGCACGTTGTCAAGCCGGGCGACGGCGCGGACCACGACGTCGAACCCCTTGCGCGGGACGAACCGGCCGGCCGCCGTCACCAGCAAGGCGCCGTCGGGCGTCGACAGGCTCGAACGGGCGATCTTATTTCCGGAGGTCTTGCGCGGAAAATTGGAGATGATCTGGACCGGTTTCTCCCAACCGAGCTCGCGGCAGCGGCGGCCGATTCCGGGCACATTCCCGACCAGGATGTCGCAATTGCCGAAATGCTTCAAATGGCGGGGAAAATCGCCCATCCGCGCGATCTTGACGGCACCATCGAATTTCTGCATCAACCGGCTCGCCCTAGGCATCCAGGACATGATGGCATTGGGCTTGAATTCACGCAGAAGTCGGCGGAACCGAATCTCCAGAAGCACAGCCGATAGCGAAACGCGGCGATAATGGTTTTCAATGATCTCGCCACATTGCTCGATGTCGCCGCGCCAGCTTCGATTGGGGCGGATGATGAATTTCTGTTCGACGCCGTGCTCGTGCAGGGAATTGACCAAATTGACAAAGAAACGTTCGGCACCGCCGTCCTTGCCAAAATGAGCATGAACCACCTTCAGCGCCATGGCCGTCGCCCAGGAACCAACGCGCCAACCGTTCGGTGATACAGCAACAGGCCGTTATAGTGGAGTTGGAAGGCGATGTTCTTCGCCGCTTTGGCGAGCTGGCCGCGGCCGGATCTTGCCTGGGCCGTCTTCCGTGCCATACCGATCGTGCCGGTTTGTGTCTGCTGATCGCCGACGCTCACCGGCGGCGGTACGACCAGCGCGACTTTGATGCTCTTCTCCCAGAAGAATTTCATGTCCTCGTCGACCGGCCGGAAGAACGGGATCGACTCCCCGACGAGCCTATCCGCCGCCTGCCGCCTTATCCCGTATCCGATCAGGCAGGTCGGAACCCGGTAGGGCATGACGATCCAGTGGTCCTTGGTCAGCGGCCTTTGGCTGATCTGCTTCGACCTTTCCTTGAGCGTGAAAAGCTTAACGACATCCCAGTCGCCATCGTCGCGGGAGACGGCCTCGAGCACTGACTTCAGCTCCGGGGCGGCGTGAAAATCATCCTCGAATATGAAGCCGCCGCCCTCTCCGCTTTCGGCAATCTGCCGCCAGCATTCGATATGGCTCAAATAGCAGCCGATCTCCGGCTTCACCAGTTCGTATTTGAACCGCCGTTTCCCCGCCCTGCGGTCGTATACCCGCGCGGACTCCGCTTCGCTCAACATCCAGCCATTAACCGCGTCGACCCGCGAAAAGCCGATGCCAAGCGCGTCGAACTGCTTGCGGGAACGTTCGAGACGGACTCGATTGTCGCTCAGATTAATGAGATAGGAATGCCACATGTTGTTTGTCGCAATCCGGAGCCGCTCATCCCAGACGTTGTTCGAATGCGATCGCGAAAAAAGACACATCCGAGATCTCGGTGGCGATCAACTCGTCGCGCCTGCGCGCCAGATTCTCCAATGGAGAGAGCGATTTGTTGTAGGATTCCAAGGCCTTCCGACCCTTTACGCCAACGTCGCCAAACTTCGCCCGCCGTCCTTTCAGCGGTCGGTAATAGGTTCTACTGAGCCAGTTGCCCAAGGCGAAGATCCTCACATTGAAAAATCCCGGATCGTTCAACAGACGGTTGAGCTCGACGGGTCCGTACCGCCGGTAGCCATGAAACCGATAGTCATACCAGGACCGTGTCGCCGGCATCAGATGCAGGTGTTTCAGCGTCACCGGCCCTGTCGACCTGAATCGACGGAATATCTCCCGGTCGTGTTCGACATGTTCCAAAACGGACTGCGAAAACACCGCGTTGCGGCCATCCACGTCGATGACATCCTTGCCGAGAACCGCCGTCGCAAAGGCAACATCATCGGCCGCATGCTTCTCCCAATCGGACCGGCGAAGGATATCGAGGCCCTGATATGAGGCGAACTCAACGAGCTTGCGCAAATGCCGCGAATAACTCCCATTGCCGCAGCCCAGATCGATGACGGCGGGTCGATTGCCCAAGAAGGTCCGCGCATGGTGCAAAAGAAAATCATAACATAGCGCCCGCGACGGGCTGACGGTCAGGAGATGGTCTCCGAACGTATACGTCAGCCGCTCGACGTTGAGCTCCGGAGAGTAATATTCTACGGGCCAATTTAAGCTACGGTCTCTATTTAACTGAAACTCAAGAGTTACAAAACCAATATATGCAAGTTTTCCCGCAAGAGAAAGCTTGCCATCTCCGGACAAGCAGTGAAACGAGCTCTTGCGGTCATCATAGAGTGGGTCGAGCATTCGAAACCTTATCGATGCACTCGGCGAATGTGGCTCATTCATTCAACAGCGTTCCAGGTTTCCGTTCGACGCGCTCGTAATGTTCGGTCCTGTCTTGTCGCCGGAAAAGCGTGAAACCAATATCCATAAGATGCTCTTCAAGGTGGCGAACTGCCTCTTCGCCGACGATATGCGGATGCAGCTCGACGATAATCTTGTTGATTGGATCCAATCGGGTCCGCGACAGCAGTTCGACTTCCGCGCCCTCGACATCCATGATCAGCACGTTGGGGCGGAATTCGGCCAGGATCGCGCCCAAGGGATCGCTGGGCACAAGAATCTTTCTGCCGGACCTCCGATCAACGAGGCTCGATGACAATAGATTTTCATCGACGAAAAAGCTTACCTTTCGGCCGTCAACGGTGACCGCCTTCATTCGCAAATTCGGTGTCATCCCGTTGAGCTTATAGTTCTCCTCGATAATCGCTTGCAGCTTGGGGTTCGCCTCGTAGCACAGCATGTTCTCCGGACCGCAGATCCTGGCTGCCACCAGGCTGACCAAGCCTGTCCCCGTACCGATCTCCAGCACACGGTCCGTCCTTTCGACGGCTCGGGCGACCAGATGCCGTTCGGGAGCCTCAAAGGTGCTCTTGAAGAGCGCTGATCGAACCGACCGAACCACCATCTCCGGCCGGGTGCTGACGACAATCCCGTCAATTCGCACAGCCTGCAGATTTCTTAGGCGACGCCAGTGCAGGATCACGTTTCTGAACGGATTCTTGATATAAGCACTCCTTACAAGGGGTGATTTGATCTGCCTGCTGATCACCGCCCCGCCGGATCGAGCGTTCATCGACTGATAATTAGAAGCTTTTTCGCCGATTTCCTAGCGCTATCCGGAACATGCCGCGGCGACGGGCGGGCCGCCGGTTCCGGTGGCGGCACAACGGACACAATCAGTTGCCAAATCTCGTTCCAGGTGTGAAGGTCGAAATTGCGACGGGGGACGCGCTACGCCTCACTTTCGGGCTGCCGCCCGACCCCTGCCCGATTGATGCATCCGGCCATGTCTTGAGGGCATGAGAATTCTCGTTCGGTTCCGATGAAACCCGCCCACCCCGCAGTCTCGATCAAGGACGTCGAAGTCGTCGCGCCCAACTTCAAGCGGAGATTGTCGGGCGTGACGGCGACGATTGTGCGTCTCGTGCCCATACAGGCGCGAGATATCGGAATCGTCAGCTTCGGCTGGGGGTTGCCGGATTTTGTTCCGAAAATCAGCTTGTTCGAACTCATGCGGTTGGGATATCGCCCAACCGCCAAAGGGCGGCCGCGTGTATTCCATGCCCGACGCAACACCGAAATGCTGTTCGGCATTATCCTGAAATATGTCTTTCGGCATAAGTTGCGGTTGCTTTTCACATCCGCGTCGCAACGCGATCACACCCGCTACACCAAGTTCCTGCTTCGCAGAATGGACGGCGTCGTCGCCACCTCAAGGGCGACCAAGGAGTATCTGGAGGTTCCGGCCGACATCATCTATCACGGCATCGACCTGGAAGCCTTCCAGCCGCCGGCGAGCCGGGCCAAGATTCGTGAGAGGCTTGGCATAAGCAGCAAGCACTGCATCGGCTGTTTCGGCCGCATCCGCCATCAAAAGGGTACCGACGTTTTCGTCGACGCCATGATCGAACTCTTGCCGCGGCATCCCGACTGGTGCGCGCTCGTGCTCGGGCGCGCGACCATGCCGCATTTCGGCTTCCGGCGGTCGCTGCAGGACAGAGTGAACGCCGCCGGCCTCGGCGACCGTATCCTGTTTCCGGGCGAAATCCCGTCCCATGAGATGTCGCACTGGTATCAAGCCTTGTCGATCTATGTCGCGCCGCAGCGATGGGAAGGCTTTGGCCTGACCCCCCTTGAGGCCATGGCGTGCGGGGTCCCGGTGGTGGCGACAAAGGTGGGCGCCTTTCCCGAAATCATCCCCGAAGGCAAGACGGGCAATCTGATCGAGCCCGGCAGCGTCGCGGAATTGATATCGGCGGCGGACGCGCTCATGGGCTCAGACACAATTCGCAACAAACTTGCTGCCGCGTGCCGCCAACATGTGGTCGACAATTTCGACATTCGGGAAGAAGCGACCAAGCTGATCGACATCTACCGGAGTCTCGCCGACGAGGATGGTCGATTCTTTGCGCGATCACTGAACTTGGCAGAACCCGGCGACGCCAACGGCTAGAGCGGATTTCATATGAACGAAATCCGCTCCAAGCCATGACGGGCCTATGCAGCGGTCACGATTCGCCGCGGTCGCGGACCGCCGGGCGCCCGAGGCTGACATAGGTGAGACCCGCCTTGTCCATTTCTTCCGGCCGATAGATATTGCGCAGATCGACGATGACGGGTTCGGCGAGTGCGGCCTTCAACTGGCCGAGGTCGAGCGCACGGTAAGCGTTCCACTCGGTGAGGATGGTCAGAGCGTTGGCGCCTTCGGCCGCCTCGTAAGGCCCCTCGCAATAGGTGACGGCGGCGGGCAGCAGCTTTTTCGCCTCCTCCATGCCCTTGGGGTCGTGGGCGCGCACCTTGGCGCCGCGGTCCAAAAGGCCGGCGACAATGTCGAGCGCGGGCGCTTCGCGCATGTCGTCCGTTTCCGGCTTGAAGGTGAGCCCCAACACCGCGATGGTCTTGCCGGCCAGCGTACCGCCGCAGGCTTTCTCGATCCGCTCGACCATCGCGCGCTTGCGCCGGGAATTGATCTCGATGACCGCCTCGATGATACGGCACGGCGCGCCGAAGTCTTGTGCCGTTTGCACCAGCGCCAGCGTGTCCTTCGGGAAGCAGGAGCCGCCATAGCCAGGGCCGGGGTGAAGGAATTTGGGGCCGATGCGCCGGTCGAGGCCGAGCCCGCGGGCGACATCCTGCACGTCGGCGCCGGTCGCCTCGCACAGGTCCGCCATCTGGTTGATGAAGGTCACCTTGGTGGCCAGAAACGCATTGGCCGCGTATTTGATCAGCTCCGCGGTGCGCCGGCTCGTGAACAGAATGGGTGTTTCGTTGAGATAGAGCGGGCGATAAAGCGCGCGCATGACCACGCGCGCATGCTCGTCCTCGGCGCCGACAATGACCCGGTCCGGCCGCTTGAAATCATCGATCGCCGCCCCCTGGCGAAGAAACTCCGGGTTGGAGGCAACCGAAAAATCTCCGTCCGGGCGCGTCTTGCGGACGATGGCTTCGACCTCGTCCGCAGTCCCGACCGGCACCGTCGATTTGGTGACGATGACGGTTCGTCGATCCACCGCTGCTGCGATCTCCTCTGCCGCGGCGTAGACATAGGAAAGATCGGCGTGGCCGTCGCCGCGCCGCGCCGGCGTGCCGACCGCGATGAACACCGCGTCGACTCCCTTCACCGCTTCGCCGAGCGCGGTCGCAAAGGCGAGGCGGCCGGCGAACCGGTTGCCGTTGACGAGCACGTCGAGGCCCGGCTCGTAGATCGGCATCTCGCCCCGGTTCAACCGTTCGATCCGCTCCTGATCCTTGTCGACGCAGACGACCTCGTGGCCGAAATCGGCGAAGCACGCCCCTGAAACAAGTCCCACATAGCCGGATCCGATAACGGCGATTCGCATGGCTTTCCAAACCCGTTACTTTGTCATGTGTGAGCGGGTCGACCGCGCCGTCGCTAAGCTCTCGGTCCGGATATCGAGGGGCGCCTGCGACACATGATGGGGCAACATATGGCAACGCTCGGGGCTTATCCACCGGCTGCCGCCGCGCGCTCGCGAAAGACGAACCAGATATTGCGGAAATAGATGAACAGGCCGCCGGCCTGGCCGGCGATGAACACCGGATCCTGCCGGTAGATCGCGTAGGTCAGCAGCAGCGAGCCGCCGGCGACCGAAAAGAACCAGAAGGCAATCGGGATGATGCTGCGCCTGGCGCGCTCGCTGGCGATCCATTGGACGACGAAGCGCATCATGAACATGAACTGCGCGATGAAGCCGAACACGACCCACAGATCGAACTGGGCCACGAAAACCAGATAAAGCCAGGCCGTAAACAATTCGAACCACTCAGCGAGCATCGAAATCAGTCTCCGTCATTTTCGGGGCGTGCCGGCGCCGCCGCAGCAGCCACCAGACGCCGATAAGGTCCGCCACGCCGATGAGAGCGCGGTCGAGGATGCCGTACTTGGACCGGCCATGGCGGCGCGCGCGATCGACCACGTCGACATGGGTGACGCAATATCCTTCGCTTTGAACCAGCGCCGGCAGATAGCGGTGCCACCCGTCGAAATAGGGCAGCCGCAGAAACACTTCGCGCGGTAGCGCCTTCAGGCCGCAACCGGTGTCGCGGGTGTCATCCTTCAGAACCGCGCTGCGCAGCTTGTTGGCGAAGCGCGAGGCAAGTCGCTTCACCAGGCTGGCGACGCGCCCCGTGCGCTGGCCGGCCGCGAGCGCCACTTCATTGCCGCCCTTGTCGAGCGCATCGAGAAGCGCCGGTATGTAGGCCGGATCTTTCTGGCCGTCGCCGTCGATGGTGACGATCACGTCGCCGCGCGCGGCCAAGATGCCGCTGCGGATCGCCGCGCTCTGCCCGGTCGGGCGCTCGTGCCGGACATGCCTCAGCCAGGGCTTCTGTCCGTGCAGCGCGGCGAGCACTGTGGCCGTATCGTCGCTCGACCCGTCGTCGACCACAATCACCTCGAAGGTCCGGCCGGCGAGCGCCGTCCCGATCTGGTCGACAAGCTCGGGCAGGTTGCCCGCCTCGTCTCGGCACGGCGCCACGACACTGACGGCAGGCGCCGCCCGGCCGCCATCGGCAGCCGACGGCCCTGCTGTCGCCGCGGTCCTTGGCGAACGGGAAGGCATCATTGAATCCTCGGATCATGGACTGCATCACGCCCGGCGAATGCTCTAGCGAGCTTCGAGTGCCTTCACAAGCCCGGCCAGCATCCGGCGCGGTCCGCCGCGGCGGGCGAAAGCGCGGCGGACGACTTCGGTCCGCGCCCTTATGGTGGCGTGCGGCCGGTGTGAAAAGCCGTACCCGATGCCGGCCAGGAAACGCGCCATCCCATAGGCGAACAGACCGCCGAGGGCCAGGCCGCCGACGACATCGCTCGGATAGTGCGCCCGCACCATCACCCGGCTTGCCGCGATCACGAATCCGGCGGCAATGATGGCCGGCCGCCAGCGCGGAAAGATGAGGCAGCCTGCGACGATCAGCGCGCCCATGGTGGTGGCATGGGCCGAAGGGAAGCTTGCATGGTCGTAGCCGGGCCGAAACGGGTGAAAATTGAACGGGTCGACCGCTTCGAAGACGAGAGGCCGCACGCGGCCGACGAACGGCTTGATGATGTTGACGGCGATCCCCGAGCCGGCGACGGCGGCGAAGAGGTAGAAGGCGAGCGCGCCGATTGTCGACCAGGCCAGTCGCGTCGCCCGGTCGACCCTTTGCCAGTCGCCGAAGAGCAGCAGCAGAACCAGAATCGCCGTCGGGATCAGGATCCAGTTCGACTTGCCGAGGCCGGTGATGGCCTGGAATACGTGATTGACCGACGCCGACCGGGAGCGCACCCAAAGGACCGACGGCCCGTCGAGAAAGATCGCCGCCACTAGGATCGATAGCACCGTCAGGGCGGCGATGACGAGGCCGATACGGAGGGAGCGATTGCGCGCGTCGGGCGGCAATGCCGTTCGCTTGCCGCGCAGCCGGCTGACAACCGCCGCGCCATTGCGTCGAAACCGCTCGCCGAGGCGGTACACCAGCCGCCTGCGGTCGCCGGTCTCGGTCATGGCGCGGCGTCCCTGTTGACGTACAGCTCAAGCGTCACCGGCCGCGGGCGGCCGATATTATAGCCGCTGACGGCGCCCTTCTTCTCGACCGAGATGCCGAGGTCCTCGGCCCGGCTCTGGAACGTCTGCAGCGCGCGCAGCTCCACGAATGCGACCCGGCAGCCGCCTACGGCTAGGAAATCGGCGGCGCCATCGCCTCCCGTCAGCGGCGTCCTGGTGCCGGCGGCAAATACCAGGCTCGGCTCGCCGAGCCCGGCGACGGCGAATTCCGGCTCCGAGCAGGAGACAGCCGCACGCCCGGCTTCGACCAGCCGGCTGGCGACGCGAATGGACGTCATGTCGGGGAAGGCGATCCCGAACATGCCGATATAGAGAAGCGTTGCCGCTGCCAGTGACGTCACAACAGACGTCGCCGCCCTCCCCTTCACCGCCAGCAGCCACCAGGCGAGCGTTGCGGCGATGACGGCGCAGAGAAACACGCCCACCGCCGTCGCCGGCAGCCGCCCCTCGAACAGATAGAACAGTATCGGCACGCCGATAGAGAACCCGAGCGGGACGGCGACAATGTTGAAGCCGACGACATGACCGAGCCATCCGCGCACGCGCACCGCCCCCTCGTCGATGCTGGTCGCTGCGAGAATCGCCAGCGCCGGATAGGTCGGCAGAACGTAATGCGGAAGCTTGGTTGCGATGAGTTCGAACACGATCCAGGTCGGCAGCGCCCAGGCAAGGGAAAACAGAATCGCCGGGCGGCGCCCATTGTCGCGGATAAACGGAGCGCCGAGGGCAAGATAGGCCGCGCCGGGCCAGAAGCTGATGAACAGCAGCAGCGCGTAGGTCCCCGGCGGCGCGCCGTGCGACTCCCGGACGCTGAAAACCTTGGCGAGCATGTCGCCGCCGACCGACTCGGCGACGAAACTGCCGCCGGACGCCATCGTAATCGCCACGAACCAGGGCGCGACCAGGGCGGCGGCCCATGCCAAGCCCCGCCATGCCGCAAGACGCCGCGCAAGCCCGCGTCGACCGCCGGCCGCCATCAATATGGCGACGGTAAGTCCGGTGACGAGCAGGATGATCGGTCCCTTTACCAGGATGCCTAGACCGATCGCGGTCCAGAACAGGGCCGCAAGGCCAAGGTACGGCCGGTCGCCGTCTGCGAGCCAGATCCGCGCCAGCGCCCCGTGCGCGAGCAAGACCGTCGCCAGCAGCACGGCGTCCGTCTTTGCCAGATGGGCCTCGACGACAAGCAGCAGACTGGCGGCCATCACGAGGCCGGCGAGAAGCGCCGCGCGGCGGCTGGCAAGGGCCAGCGCCGTCCACCAGGTGAGCAGCGCCGCCGCCAGAGCGCCGAGGAGCGACGGCAAGCGGTAGACCCAGATCGGCGAGGCGGCGCCGTCGCCGACGATCTCGGCCGCCGCCACCTGCAGCCAATAAATGCCGATCGGCTTCTTGTAGCGCGTTTGGTCCTGGAACCGGATGTCGACGAAGTCGCCGGTTTCGAGCATTTGCCGGCTCGCCTGGGCAAATCTGGCTTCGTCGCGGTCGACGGGATCGATGCTGGTCAAGCCCGGCAGAAAGCAGAACAGCGCGACAATGATGATCGCGGCGGTGCTCAGCCCCCTCGAAGCCGCGATGCGGTCGAGGAACGAGACACAGAACCCGCCTCCGGCCAACTCCCTTCGGGGCTGCCCGGCAGCCGGTTGCGCCGGGCCTCCTTCGCGGGTGGAGTTGGTGTGTTGGCCGGTCATCTGGGGTCAACTGGATCGGTCAAATCGGTTCATCCGGCAAGGCGCGGCGCGAAATCATCCCGCTGCAAGGCAATGTTTCCGTCCAATCGCCCTCACGATAACCGCTTGAAAGCGTTGGTGAGCCCGCTCGGATTCGAACCGAGGACCTACTGATTAAAAGTCAGTTGCTCTGCCAACTGAGCTACGGGCTCTTGAGCGCGGCAGCTATAGAGCATTATCCGAACCTAGGAAACCATTTGCCGCGCTCATCCCTGCGCGGATTCGCCGCCGCGGGCAAGATCGGCCAGGGTCTCGCGCCGGAACGCCTCGAACCGTCCCTGCGATATGGCCTCGCGGATACCGGCCATGAGTCCTTCATAATAGGCGACATTGGCCCAGCTCAACAGCATGGCGCCCAAATATTCCCCCGCCTTGACCAGATGATGCAGATACGCGCGGGAGTAGGAACTCGCCGCGGGGCAGTTGCTTTCCGGGTCGAGCGGGCCGGCATCTTCGACATGACGCGCATTGCGCAGGTTAAGCCGGCCGAGCCGCGTGTAGGCGTGCCCGTGGCGGCCCGCGCGGGTCGGAATCACGCAATCGAACATGTCGATGCCGCGGGAAACCGATTCAAGGATGTCCTCTGGCGTTCCCACCCCCATCAGGTAGCGCGGTTTTTGCGCCGGCAACAGCGGCACCGTGAAGTCGAGCACCTTGAGCATCAGTTCCTGCCCTTCGCCGACGGCCAGCCCGCCGATGGCGTAGCCGGCAAAGTCCATGTCCACAAGCGCCCGCGCCGACTCGGTTCGCAGATCCTCGAAGACGTTGCCCTGTACGATTCCGAACAGGGCTCGGCCCTTGGCGCCGGAAAAGCTCGCCCGCGCGCGCTCGGCCCAGGCGAGCGAAAGCCGCATGGCGCGCCCGGCCTCGGCGCGGCTTGCCGGCGAGGCGATGCATTCGTCGAGCTGCATCTGGATGTCGGCGCCGAGCAGGGTCTGGATCTCGACCGCCCGCTCGGGCGTCAGTTGATGGGTCGTTCCGTCGAGATGGGACTGGAAGGTGACCCCCTGGTCGGACACTTTCCTGAGCTTGGCGAGCGACATGACCTGGAATCCGCCGGAATCGGTGAGGATCGGCCCATCCCAGTTCATGAAGCGGTGCAGGCCGCCAAGGGTCGCGATGCGCTCCGCGCCCGGCCGCAGCATCAGATGGTAGGTGTTGGCGAGCACCATGTCGGCGCCCGCCTCCCTGACCTGTTGGGGATAGAGCGCCTTGACGGTCGCCTGGGTGCCGACAGGCATGAAGGCCGGCGTGCGCACGCGCCCATGCCGGGTCTCGATCTCGCCGCGTCGCGCCGCCTTGTCCTCGGCGATAAGCTTGAAGAAAAAGCCGCTCATCGCGCCGCCTCGGGGTGCAGCAGGCAGGCATCGCCATATGAATAGAAGCGGTAGCCCTCGGCAATCGCGTGGGCATAGGCGCGGCGCATGCGGTCAAGTCCGGAAAAGGCGGATACCAGCATGAACAGGGTCGAGCGCGGCAGGTGGAAATTGGTGATCAGCCGGTCGACGGAATTGAAACGGTAGCCCGGCGTGATGAAGAGGTCGGTCTCGCCGGCAAAGGCGGTCACCTCGCCGTCCGGCCGCGCCGCCGCCTCGATCAGCCGCAGCGACGTCGTTCCAGCGGCGACGACCCTGCCGCCGGCCGCCCGGGCGCGGTTGATCTCCTGTGCCGCCTCTGCGCCGATCGTGCCCCACTCAGCCTGCATGCGGTGGTCGGCGGTATCCTCCGCCTTGACCGGCAGAAACGTCCCGGCGCCGACATGCAGGGTCACGAAGACCGTCTTGACACCGCGCCCCGATAGCCGCTCGAGCAGCGCCTCGGTGAAATGCAGCGCCGCCGTTGGCGCGGCAACCGCTCCCTCCTCGCGGGCAAAGACGGTCTGATAGTCAGTCTCGTCCCGTTCGTCGGGCGCGCGGCGCGAGGCGATATAGGGCGGCAGCGGCATGACGCCCGCCGCCGCGATCGCCTCGTCGAGCACCGGGCCTGCAAAATCGAAGGCGATGGTGACCTCGCCGCCGGTTCCCTTGGCGGCGATCGTCCCGTCGAGGGCGCCTGCGAGGCACGCCCCCTCGTCGGCGCCGAATGACACCCGGTCGCCGACCTTGAGTCGCCGCGCTGGCTTGGCGAAGGCGCGCCAGGTCGCCGCGTCGCCGCGCCTGTGCAGCGTCACCTCGATTGCGGCGCGCGCCGCCTCCCGCGTTCGCCAGCCCGTCAGCCGGGCGTGGATCACACTGGTATCGTTGCACACCAGGATGTCGGCGGGATCGAGCAGGTCCGGCAGGTCGGAAAACATCCGGTCCTCGAATTCCGGCGTTGCGCCCGGCCGCACCACCAATAGCCGCGCCCTATCGCGCGGCTCGACCGGGCGCAGGGCGATCCGCTCTTCCGGCAGCTCGAAATCGAAGTCATCGACACGCACCCTGGGTCCCGTAGTCCGAGCCTTTAGGCGACGTCGGCGGCGACGCGCAAGCTGACGATCCTGTCCGGGTCGCTGACCGGCTCGCCGCGCTTGATCTTGTCGACGCTGTCCATCCCCTCGACGACCTGACCCCACACCGTGTATTGGCCGTCGAGCCAGGGGGCGTCGCCAAAGCAGATGAAAAACTGACTGTCGGCGCTGTCGGGATCCTGGGCGCGGGCCATGGCGCAGGTGCCGCGCACATGCGACTCCTCGCTGAATTCGGCCGTCAGTCTCTGGCCCGAGCCGCCGGTTCCGGTCGCGGTCGGATCGCCCGTCTGCGCCATGAAGCCGTCGATCACCCGGTGGAAGACGACGCCATCATAGAAGCTTTCCCGCGCCAGCTCCTTGATGCGCGAGACATGGGTCGGCGCCAGATCGGGCCTGAGCGCGATGACCACCTGGCCCTGCGACGTTTCCATGATCAATGTATTCTCCGGGTCCTGCTGGGCCATCCTGATCTCCTCATCGTTGCGTGACGGTGGGGGCGGCAGCTTCAGCTACCATAGTGCTCGCGCAGCCGCTCGGCGACCAGCGGCGGCACGAATGCATCGACATCTCCGCCCATGGAAGCGATCTGCCGCACCAAAGAGGCCGCGATATGACGCACCTCGGCGGAAGCCGGCAGGAACACGGTCTGGACTTCCGGCGCCATGGCGCCATTCATCCCGGCCATCTGTATCTCATAGTCGAAGTCGGTTCCGTTGCGCAGGCCGCGAAACAGCAAGGTCGCATCCTCCTCGCGGGCCATGTCGACGACCAGCCCGTCGAAGGTGACGACGTCGATCACGGCGCCGCTGTTTTCGGCAATCCCGGCGGTCTCCCGCTGCAGCATCTCGATGCGCTCGTCGGCAGAAAAAAGCGGCTCCTTGCCGTGATGCACGCCGATGGCAATGACCAGCCGATCGACGATGGCGCAGGCGCGCGCGATGACGTCGAGATGCCCGTTGGTCACCGGATCGAAGGTGCCCGGATATAGACCGGTCAAGCGCATGGCCCTACCCGGATAATTGCAAGGCGGCGTTAACGCAACAGGAAACAGCGCCGCCACGTTCCACCGCTTTCCTGCGGCAAGGCGGCGCACTGCGCCGCTGGCGGCGACACCGCCATATTGAAGTCGAATGATTGTGGTCGGACGTTCGCCCCCGCAATCGGGATATGGAGGAATCACTCATGGTCAGGGTTTGGGACCTGTTCGTGCGTTCTTTTCATTGGAGCATGGTTGCCGCGATCTTGATCTGTTTCGTGACCGAGGACGACGCGCTCTTGCTGCACGTCGTGGCTGGATATTACGTCGCCGGGATCATCGGCTTACGCATTCTGTGGGGGTTCGTCGGGCCGGAACACGCCCGCTTCAGCGATTTCCTGTTCCCGCTGGGGACTGTGGTCGCCTATGCGCGCGACCTCATCCGGCTGCGCTCGAAGCGCTATATCGGGCACAGCCCGGCCGGCGGCTTAAGTGTCCTGGCCCTAATGATCACGATCGCCGCGGTCGTGTGGACCGGCCACATCGCCTATCGGGGCGATGAAACGCAGCTCGCCGCGGTGACCACCAGCCTGTTCGCGGCGCCCGCCGCCGCCCGCGACGACGACGAAGAGGACGGGCGCGGAGAGGCCGCCAAGGAGCTGCACGAGGCATTGTCCAACGTGCTGCTCCTGCTGATCGCGGTGCGAGCTATGCGCACCAGGAGAACCTGGCCTGGTCCATGGTCACCGGAGAAAAGCGCGAGAGCCAATAGACGCCATCACGGCGCCCGGCGCGCCAGCGCCAACCATATTCCGCCGCCGATCAGCACCAGCCCCGAGGCGCGGCCCATCATCCGCGTGCGCGCCGGCGTGAACAGGAACGCCCTGCCGGCGCCGGCGGCAACCGCGTAGCTCGAATCGAGCACGCCGCCGAGCATCACCGAGGCCAGGCACATCAGCGCTATCTGCGGCCCCGCCGGAAGCGCCGGGTCGACGAACTGCGGCAGGAAGGCGGAAAAGAAGGCGATGGTCTTGGGGTTTGACAGGGCGACCCAGAAGCCGCGCCAGAAATTGACGCGCCCTGGCGGCGCGATGACCTCCATGCCCTGGTCTGCGTGGCGCCACGCTTGGATGCCGAGCCAGATGAGATAGGCGGCGCCTGCAAAGCGCACATATTCGAACAGCACCGAGGAGGTATGGATCAGCCAGGTCAGGCCCGCCGCGATCATCGCCAGCAACAGGCCGTTGGCGAGCGTCGTGCCGGCGACGGTCAACAGCGCCGCCCGCATGCCCTGGGTGACCCCGGTGGCGACGACCAGGGTGACGATCGGCCCGGGCGACAGGAAAAGCACGACCGCGAGCAGCAGAAATGCGCTGAAGAGCTCCAGATTCATGGCCGCGACATTGCCACTTGCGGGTCGCCCGCGCCAGCGGCAAGGTAATGCTTCACCGCCCACCCTCGTCGTACCGGCGAAAGCCGGTATCCAGGAGCAGCATCGCGTACCGCCACGCGGATTGCCTCCGGCCCCCGACTTTCGTCGGGGTGACGGTGAACGGAATACGGACGTGAACCGATTCTACAAGAGCGAACACCGGCTTATTCGCCATTATTCTCCGCCGCGCCCTCCTCCGCCTCTTCCTCCTCGCGGATATGCTCGACCGAGACCACCCGCTCGCCCTCCGCGGTGTCGAAGACGATGACCCCTTGCGTCGAGCGGCCGATGATGCGGATGCCGTCGACCGGGCAACGGATCAGCTGCCCGCCGTCGGTCACCAACATGATCTGGTCGCCGTCCTCGACCGGGAAGGAGGCGACGAGAGGCCCGTTGCGCTCGTTCACAGTCATGGCGATGATGCCCTTGCCGCCGCGCCCGGAGGCCCGGTACTCGTAAGATGAGCTGCGCTTGCCGTAGCCGTTCTCTGAAACCGCCAGCACGAACTGCTCGGCCGCCCCCATCTCGGCGTAGCGCTCGGTGCCGAGCTCGGCCTCCTCATCGACCTCCTCGCCTTCGAGCGCCGGTTCCTCGACGCTCTCCTCGCCGTTTGCCGCCCGGCGCATTGCCGCGGCGCGCTTCAGATAGGCGGCGCGCTCGGCCGGCGTCGCCTCGACATGGTAGAGCAGCGACATAGAGATGACCCGGTCCCCCTCCGTCAGCTTGATGCCGCGCACGCCGACGGAGTCGCGGCCCTTGAACACCCTGATGTCGGTGACCCGGAAGCGGATGCACTGGCCGAGCGCGGTGGTCAGCAGCACGTCCTGGTCGTCGGCGCAGATATGCACGTCGACGATCGCCTCGCCCTCGTCGAGCTTCATGGCGATCTTGCCGTTGCGGTAGATCTGCACGAAGTCGGCGAGGTCGTTGCGCCGCACGGTGCCGCCCGTGGTCGCGAACATGACGTGCAGTCCCTCCCAGCTCGCCTCGTCCTCGGGCAGCGGCATGATGGTGGTGATGATCTCGTTCTCCTGCAGC
>JAUYJB010000013.1 GCA_030688605.1 Hyphomicrobiales bacterium | reverse complement strand
GGGCGAGGAGCCGATGGCGGCGCCCATCATGATGAACATCGGGATCGAGACCAGGGTGAAGTCGTCCAGCGAAGCATAGAACGTCTCGGCGACGACCTGCAGCGAATCGGTTCCGTGAAAGATGATGAGAAAGAAGATGGCGACGACACCGAGTCCGAACGCCACCGGCATGCCCGACATCAGGACGACAAGGGTTATGCCGAGAATGGTCACGCCCTGGGCGACCGGGCTCATGCCGCCTCGCTCCGATCGATGCCGAAGGGGGGGTCTTCGCCGGTCGACAGCTTGACGATGTCGACGACATATTGCAGCGACAGGATGCCCAAGCCGATGGGCATCGAGCTATAGGGAATCCACAGCCGCGCCCGCCACATCGTGAACGAGACCCAGTTATTGTCCCAGGCCTCCTTGAAGAACAGAAAGCCCAGAACCATCAAAGTTAGACAGAAGGCCAGCGACAAAAGGGCCGCGACCAGCGCCAGCCAGAAGCGCGGCCTCGGCGTAAGGTAGATCGGCAGAACGTCGACATTGACGTGGCCGCGGGTGAGCAGCACGAACGGGCTGCCGATGAAGGTGGCGGCGATCAGGCTGTAGGTGACGAAATCGGTCTGCCAGATGGTGTTCTCGTTCAGCACGTAGCGCACGAACACCATGTGGCAGACGACGAAGACCGCCGCCGCGATGAGCGTGCCGGCGACAATCCCGCAGATCTGCGAGATGAGCGTCACCGCCCGGACGAAAAGGTCCATCCCGCTGTCCCTATGGCCCTGTCGGCCCAATTGATTCCACAGGGCCGGGCAGGGTGCCAGACTCGATTGGAAGGAAAGGCTCCGGCCGGCGGACCCTCCCGCCGGCCGGATGCGACGGAAGCGGCTATTCCACCGCCAGGGCTGCGTCGATCAGCGCCTGGCCGTCCGGAACCTCTTCCGCGAACTGCTTGTAGGAGCTTTCCTTGGCCACCGCGATCCAGGCGTTGTACTCCTCCTCGGTCATGGTGACGACCTCGACGCCATTCTTCTTGTAGGTCTCGACCATGTTTTCGTCGAGGCCCCTGGACTCCTTGTCGAAATACTCCTCCGACTTCTTTCCGGCCGCCAGGAGAGCCTCCTGCTGCTCCTTGCTCAGGGCATCGAAGCTCTTCTTCGACATCAGCACCGGCTCGTACATGAACCACAGAGCATTCTCGCCGGGAGCGGTCAGGCATTTGAGCTGCTCATAGAGGCGGAAGGAGACGAAGCTGCCGGCGCTGGTGTCGGTCGCCTCGGCGACGCCGGTCTGCAAGGCGGTGTAGACCTCGCTCGAGGGAATCGAGACGATGCTGGCGCCGGCCTGCTGCCACATCGCGGCGAAAGTCGCGCCGGCGGAGCGGACCTTCAGGCCCTTGATGTCCTCGGGCTTGCGGATGCAGCCCGCCTTTGAGCCGACGGCGCCGGCAAGCCAGGCATCAGCCAGCACAATGACGCCCGCTTCCTCGATCTTCTTGTTGATCTCGGCCATGAACGGCGAATCGTTGAGCCGCTCGGCCTTGTCGTGATTGCGGACCAGGCCCGGCATCAGCGTGGCGCCGAACGCGCGCACCTTGCCGCTGGCATAGTCGAGCGGGAAGGCGGAGATGTCGAGCTGGCCGGTGACCATGGCGTTCCACTGCTCGGTGGGCTTGAACAGCGAGGCGCCGGGATGAATCTGGATTTCGAGCCCGACATTGGCGGCGGCGACCTCGCGCGCGATGATCTGCACCATCTCGTCGCGCACGTCGCCCTTGCCGCCCGGAAACTGGTGGGAAGCCTTGAGCGTGACCTCCTGGGCGCCGGCCACGCCGGCGAAAATGCCCATTGCCGCCGTAAAGGCGAGAGTCGTGATGAGTGTCTTGTTCATTTCGAACCGTCCTCCCTGACGTTTTTGAAGCTACATGGCGAAAGTCGCGCCATCTCGGCATGCCCGTCGCGCGCGAGTCAAGTAGCTTGTATAGAATGTCCCGGACAGAACCGGAAACTTGCGGGAAAGACGCAGCATGGCCGAGCGCGAAACCAAGGAAACCGCGCCGCCACCTAAGGCGAAACAGGGCGAGACCGGGCCGTTTCTGGCCGGGCTCGACGCGCTCATCGCCGCCGCGGCGCGGCAGAAATGGGTGATCGCGGCGGCAAGCCTGGTGGCGCTTTTGGCCGCTCTTTCCGGCGCCGTGCCGGTTTCGGCCGCCGCGGCCGGCTGGGTGCTGGTGGTCATCGCGGCCCTGGTCGCGCCGGCGCGCGTGCCTGAACTGCCTGAGAAAAGTTCTGCTTCCTTCGATATGGCTCGCCCTGCCCCAACCGCGCCGATGGCGCCCGCCCTGATCTCGGTCATTCCCGACCCCTGCCTGCTGCTCTCCGCCGACGGCCGCATCCTCAATCACAATGCGGCGGCATCGGAACTGTTCGGCCGGATCGTTGCCGGCCGGCCCGTCTCCGCCGTGTTGCGGGCGCCCGAGATCGCCGCTGCGTTGCGCCAGGCCCAGCAGGGCGGCGATGCGGTCCGCGTCGATTATTTCGAGCGCGTTCCGATCGACCGCTGGTTCGAGGCGCATATCGCACCGATTCATGGCGCCGAGCGGCCAGGAGCGGCATTCCTTCTCCTGCTCCACGACCTCACCAAGCAGCAGCGGGTCGAGCGCATGCGGGTGGATTTCATCGCCAATGCCAGCCACGAGCTGCGCACGCCGCTCGCCTCGCTGGCGGGGTTCATCGAGACGCTGCAAGGCTCGGCCCGCGACGATCCGAAGGCGCGCGCGCGGTTTCTCGACATCATGCGCGCCCAGGCGCAACGCATGTCGCGCCTGGTCGACGACCTCCTGTCCTTGAGCCGGATCGAACTCAACGCCCATATTCGCCCCTCGGCGCAGACCGACCTTGCCGCCGTCGTCGCCAGCGTCGCCGACAGCCTGACCCCGCTTGCGGCGGCGGCCGGGGTCAAGATCGAGCTCAGCCGGCCGGACGCGCCGGTTCTGGTGGTGGGCGAACGCGAGGAACTCACTCAGGTGTTCCAGAACCTGATAGAAAACGCGATCAAATATGGCGCGGAAGGCGACCGGATCGAGGTCACGTTGGATCCGGCGGTCGGCGCCGGCAAGGGCGAGGTCGCCGTCAGCGTGCGCGACTACGGGCCCGGGATCGCGGCCGAACACCTGCCGCGCCTGACCGAGCGCTTCTATCGGGTCGACGTCGCCTCGAGCCGCGAGAAGGGCGGCACCGGCCTGGGGCTCGCCATCGTCAAGCACATCCTGAACCGCCATCGCGGGAGCATGCAGATCGCGTCGGTGCCCGGGGAGGGCGCCACCTTCACGGTCCGCCTCAACCTTGCCGACAATGCAGGTGGCCGCGACAAGCCGGCTGCCGGATAGGGCGCTCGTTCTATCCGCAACCGTCATCGAACTGTCACAAAACTGACATAATGCGTTTATGGTCCGCATTTACCGCTCGCCCATCGGGGCCGGATTGCCCCGATGTCGGGCTTTTGAACCCGACTTCCGTCATGCTCCAATAAGGGAGAGCGCAAATGAAGTTCCTCCAACTCCCGGTCGTCGCCCTGTTTGCGGCTGCGATCAGCGTCAGCAGCGTCCAGGCGGCCGATATTTCGGGCGCCGGCGCGACATTCCCCTATCCGATCTATGCCAAGTGGGCGGACGCCTACAAGAAAGAGACCGGCAACGGCCTCAACTACCAGTCGATCGGTTCCGGCGGCGGCATCAAGCAGATCAAGGCCAAGACCGTTACCTTCGGCGCCAGCGATGCGCCGCTCAAGGGCGACGATCTGGAGGCGGGCGGCCTCGCCCAGTTCCCGATGGTCATGGGCGGCATTGTTCCGGTCGTGAATCTCGAAGGCATCAAGGCCGGAGAGCTCGTGCTCGACGGACCCACCCTCGCCAGGATCTTCCTCGGCGACATCAAGAGCTGGGACGATCCGGCGATCAAGAAGCTCAACCCGAATGTGAACCTGCCGTCGAGCGCCATCGCCGTCGTGCATCGCTCCGACGGCTCGGGCACGACTTTCAACTTCGTCTACTATCTTTCCGACGTCAGCCCGCCGTGGAAGTCGAACGTGGGCGTTGCCACGTCGGTTGAATGGCCGACAGGCATTGGCGCCAAGGGTAACGAGGGTGTGGCCAACAACGTCGCCAACACCAAGGGCTCGATCGGCTATGTCGAGTATGCCTATGCCCTGCAGAACAAGCTGACCTACACCCAGATGGTCAACAAGGCCGGCAAGACGGTCACCCCGACCTCCGAGGCCTTCCAGGCCGCCGCCGCCAATGCCGACTGGAACTCGCAGCCCGGCTATGGTGTCATCCTGGCCAATCAGCCTGGCGACCAGTCGTGGCCGATGACGGCTGCGACCTGGATCCTCATCTACAAGCAGCCGGCAGATCCCGCAGCCACGGCCGAGGCCCTTAAGTTCTTCGCCTGGGCCTACAAGAACGGCGGCAAGATGGCCGAGGAGCTCGACTACGTGCCGATGCCCGCCAAGGTGGTCGATGACATCGAGCGGATGTGGGCCGCAGAGATCAAGGACGCGAGCGGTAAGCCGATTTTCGCAATGTAACGTCAGTGTCAGTCCGTGTTTGTGGCGTCAGTGTCAGTGAGTGAGCATAATTGCCAAGGGCGGCGATACTTCGCCGCCCTTGCACAAGAAAAGCGCCCGTCAGGGCGCTTGCCGTGAGAGCGGGGGCGAGCATGAGTGACGCGCTGATCGATGCCAGGCCATCGCTTGCCGACGAGCAACGCCGTCGCGCCCGCACCCTGCGCCGCTTCAATATCGGTGACCGGACATTCCGCCTGGTGACGGAGATCTGCGCCATCGCCGTTCTTGCCGTCCTTGCCGGCGTCATCCTCGCGCTTGTCGACGGTTCGTGGTTAGCACTGAAGACGTTCGGGCTTGATTTCTTCGTCACCCAGAGCTGGAACCCCGTCACCGAGAAGTTCGGCGCGCTGGCGCCGATCTACGGCACGGTCGCAACCTCGGCGATCGCCATGCTTGTAGGCGTTCCGATCAGCATCGGTATCGCCATCTTCCTGACCGAGATCTGCCCCGTGTACCTGCGCCGGCCGATCGGCACCGCCATCGAGCTGCTTGCCGGCATCCCGAGCATCATCTACGGCATCTGGGGCCTGTTCGTATTAGCGCCGGTGCTGCAGGTCTATGTCCAGCCGGCACTGATCGACACGTTCGCCGGCGTGCCGGTACTGTCGCAGCTCTTTGCCGGGCCGCCTTACGGCATCGGCATCCTGACCGCCGGTTTGATCCTGGCAATCATGGTGCTGCCGTTCATCACCGCGATTACGCGCGATGTCTTCGAGACGGTGCCGAGCGTGCTCAAGGAGGCCGCCTACGCCATCGGCTGCACCCGCTGGGAAGTGATCCGCCGCGTCGTCATCCCCTACACGAGAGTCGGCATGATCGGCGCTGTCATGCTCGGCCTTGGCCGCGCCCTCGGCGAGACCATGGCGGTGACCTTCGTCATCGGCAATGCGCATCGCATCTCGACCTCGATCCTGGCGCCCGGGACGACGATCTCGGCCAGTATCGCCAACGAATTCACCGAAGCGGTCGGCGATCTTTACACCTCGTCGCTGATCGCGCTCGGACTGATCCTGTTCTTCATCACCTTCATCGTGCTCGCCGCCGCCCGGCTGATGCTGCTGCAGCTCGAGCGCAAGGTCGGCGCTTAATGCAGCCCGCCACGCCAAGACGGATCTATGCGCGTCGCCGGCGCCGTGACGCCGTTGCCACCAGCCTTTCAATGGCCGCCGCCACCTTCGGCCTCGGTTGGCTGGTGCTGATCCTCTCTGTGCTGGTGTGGAAGGGGATGGGCGGACTGTCGCTCGCGGTGTTCACCGAGATGACGCCGCCGCCGGGCAGCGCCGGCGGCCTTCTCAATCCGATCATCGGCAGCTTGATCCTGACCGGCCTGGCGGTCGTGTTCGGGACGCCGCTCGGCATACTGGCCGGCACCTACATGGCCGAATTTGGACGCTACTCGAAGCTGACGATCGTGGTCCGCTTCATCAACGACATTCTCTTGAGCGCACCGTCGATCGTCGTCGGCCTGTTCGTCTATGAGGTCATGGTCGCCCGGATGGGGCACTTCTCCGGATGGGCCGGTTCGGTGGCGCTCGCCATCATCGTCCTGCCCGTCGTGGTGCGCACCACCGAGGACATGCTCCTTCTGGTGCCGGACACGCTGCGCGAAGCAGCCGTCGCCCTGGGCACGCCGCGCTGGCTGGTGATCCGAAATGTGGCCTATCGGGCGGCCCGCGCCGGTATAACGACCGGAGTGCTGCTGGCGATCGCCCGCATCAGCGGCGAGACCGCCCCGCTGCTCTTCACTGCGCTCAACAACCAGTTTTTCAGCACCAACCTGAACGCGCCGATGGCCAGCCTCCCCGTGGTCATTTTCCAGTTCGCGCTCAGCCCCTATGATGATTGGCAGCAGCTCGCCTGGACGGGCGCCCTGATCATTACCTTTGCGGTGCTGGGCTTAAGCGTCTTGGCGCGGGCCCTCACCGCGACAAGGACGCCGGAATGACCATGGACTTGCGGATTGCCGTCAAGAACAACGATGCGACGGCGTCACGGGCGTCGCTGCGCGAAAAGATCTCCATACGCCATCTCAACTTTTATTACGGCGATTTTCTGGCCCTGAAGGACAACAATCTGGACCTCTACGAACACCGGGTGACCGCCATCATCGGGCCGTCCGGTTGCGGAAAGTCGACCCTTCTGCGCGTGCTCAACCGCATCTACGATCTGTATCCCAACCAGCGCGCCGAGGGCGAGGTGCTGCTCGACGGCGAGAACATTCTGGCTCCGGGACACGACCTCAACCTGCTCCGGGCGAAGATCGGAATGGTGTTCCAGAAGCCGACGCCGTTCCCGATGACGATCTACGAGAACATCGCTTTCGGTATCCGCCTCTACCATCGCTTGTCACGGTCAGAGCTTGACGCGCGCGTCGAGGGGGCCTTGCGGCGCGCGGCGCTATGGGACGAGGTCAAGGACAAGCTCGGCGCCAACGGCCTGAGCCTGTCGGGCGGTCAGCAGCAGCGCCTGTGCATCGCCCGCACCATCGCGGTGGAGCCCGAGGTGATCCTGCTCGACGAGCCGGCCTCCGCGCTCGATCCGATCTCGACCGCGAAGATCGAGGAGCTGATCGACGAGCTGAAAGGCGATTACACCATCGCCATCGTTACCCACAATATGCAACAGGCGGCGCGCACCTCCGATTTCACCGCCTTCATGTATCTGGGCGAGCTCATTGAATTCGACGATACCTCGACCATTTTCACTAAGCCGGCCGACAAGCACACCCAGGACTACATCACCGGCCGCTTCGGCTGAGCGTGACTTGAGGAAATTGACCATGACCGAACATATCGTCCGCGCCTTCGAGGAAGAGCTCGTGTCTCTCGGCGAAAAGATCGCGCAGATGGGCGGCATCGTCGAGGGCCAGCTCGCCGAGGCCGTCGACGCCCTCAAGCGGCGCGACGCGGAGCTGGCGCAAAAGGTGATCTCAGACGACAAGACCGCCGACACCTTCGAGCAGGCGATCGAGGAACAGGCGATCCTGATGATCGTTCGCCGCCAGCCCATGGCCCTCGATCTGCGCGAAATCATGGCCGCGATCCGAGTTTCGGCCGAGCTCGAGCGCATCGGCGATCTGGCCAAGAACGTCGCCAAGCGGGTGCTGGCAATCGGGACCGAGGTCCAGCCCAAGCGCCTGATCCACGGTGTCGAACATATGAGCCGCATGGCCATGGAACAGTTGAAGAATGTTCTCGATTCCTATTCCCAGCGCGACGCCGAAAAGGCCCTCGCGGTGTGGCGGCGCGACGAGGAGGTCGACTCCATGTACACCTCGCTGTTCCGCGAGCTGCTCACCTACATGATGGAAGACCCGCGCAACATCACCGCCTGCACCCACCTCCTGTTCGCGGCCAAGAACATCGAGCGCATCGGCGACCACACCACCAACATCGCCGAGATGGTCTATTATCTGGTGCATGGGGAGGCGCTGACCGATCAGCGGCCGAAGGGCGACGAGACCAGCACCACCGCCGTTCCCTACCCCGTTTCGGAGGAGTGATCGCGCGGTGACGCCGCAAATCCTGATCGTCGAGGACGAAGAGCCGCTCCGGGTCCTGCTGCGCTACAATCTGGAGGCGGAAGGCTACGAGGTCGCGGCCGCGGCGGGCGGCGACGAGGCCGAGACGCTGATCCAGGAAAAGGCGCCGGACCTGATCCTGCTCGACTGGATGTTGCCGGGGATCTCCGGCATCGAGCTGTGCCGGCGGCTGCGCAGCCGCGCCCAGACGCGCCAGGTGCCGGTGATCATGCTGACCGCGCGCGGCGAGGAGACCGAACGCGTCCGCGGCCTCATCACCGGCGCCGACGACTATGTGGTCAAGCCATTCTCGGTTCCCGAGCTGTTGGCCCGCGTGCGCGCCCTGTTGCGCCGGGCCCGTCCCGATCTCGTCGCCGAGACGCTGCGCGCCGGCGACATAGAACTCGACCGCGCCGCCCACAGGGTGCGCCGTTCCGGGCGCGAGATCCCCCTGGCGCCGACGGAATACCGGTTGATGGAGTTCCTGATGCAGAACCGCGGCCGGGTCTATTCGCGCGCCCAGCTCCTCGACAGCGTGTGGGGCCAGGACGTCTATGTCGAGGATCGTACCGTCGACGTGCATATCGGCCGGCTGCGCCGGGCGCTCAGGCGCGGCGGGGCTAAGGACCCGATCCGCACCGTGCGCGGCACCGGCTATTCCTTCGACGAGAAGTTCTGAAGCCGGGTTGCTAGCGGCCGCCGGTCGCTGCGCGCTGCGCCCGACGCTCCCGCCGGCGGTCCTGCAGCGGCTGATAGGCGATGCGCGCGTGATAATCGCAATAGGGGCCGCCGATCTCCGAGTTCCGGCCGCAGAAATGGAACTCCTCGTCGCCGGGATCGCCGATCGGCCATTTGCAGGTATATTCGGTCAGCTGCAGGATGGTCTTGCGCTGCTCCTTGGGAATGACCAGTTCGGCGATTGGAGCCGGCTCCGGCTTCGGCCGCGTCCGCGCGAGCAGAACGCTCTCGGCCTTGAGCGCGGTGTTGCCGATGGTCGCAAACCCCGGCTCGCCGTCGCGCTGCGGGCGCATGCTGCGCATCCGCCGCGGCCGCGCGGCCGCTCCCCGGGTCGGTTTCGCCCGCCCCGACAGCCCCAGCCGGTGGACCTTTCCGATAACCGCGTTACGCGTCACGTTTCCGAGCTCGGCCGCGACCTGACTTGCACTCAACCCCTCGGCCCACAGTTTCTTCAGCAATTCGACCCGTTCTTCCGTCCAGCCCATGGCCGCTCTCCAGTTTAGTATTCCGCCGCAGGTAGAATCCCGGAGCCTTGCGCCAGGCCGCAGCCCGGCACGCGGAAAAGGGAACACATGAACTAGGGGTGTCGCGACCTCGTACCTACGAGATCTCGTAACGGACGATATACAGATTACAATAAGCCCGGACTCCTCCGCAAGGGGAGCCCTAGCGGTTTGCCCGGTTTTCCCCAATCAAACGCCATGCGGCAAGGACGGCGCGCCGATTTCGCCTGTACATTGACACACTCCGCATTGGGTTCGATAATCCGCAACACTGCGCCGCCGGACGACCGGCGGCGTTTTGGCTTCTTGTCGAATTGCTGTTCTCAGGGGCGGGAAAACGCCATGCAGTCCCATATTCTGCCGACCTATGCGCGCGCGGATCTCGCCTTCGAGCGCGGCGAGGGATGCACGCTCTATACGGCCTCCGGCGAGCGCTATCTCGATTTTTCAGCCGGCATCGCGGTCAACGCGCTCGGCCATGCCCATCCGCGCCTGGTCGCAGCGCTGACCGAGCAGGCCGGCAAGCTGTGGCATGTCTCGAACCTGTTCCGCATCCCCGGCCAGGAGCGGCTTGCCGCGCGGCTCTCGGCGCTGACCTTCGCCGACCTCGTCTTTTTTACCAATTCCGGGGCCGAGGCGGTCGAATGCGCGATCAAGATGACGCGCAAGCACTTCGCCGCCAAGGGCGCGCCGGAGCGCTATCGGCTGATCACCTTCGAGGGCGCGTTTCACGGCCGCACGCTGGCGACCATCGCCGCCGGCGGCCAAGCCAAGCATCTCGACGGCTTCGGCCCGCCCATGCCCGGCTTCGACCAAGTGCCGTTCGGCGATCTTGCCGCGGCGAAGAAGGCGATCACCGAGGAGACCGCGGGCTTCCTGATCGAGCCGATCCAGGGCGAAGGCGGCATCCGCACGGCGCCAGTGGGCTTCCTGAAGGCGCTGCGGGCGCTCGCCGACGAGCATGGGCTCATCCTGGCGCTCGACGAGATCCAGTGCGGCATGGGCCGCACCGGGCGCCTGTTCGCGCACGAATGGGAGGGCATCACTCCCGACATCATGGCCATCGCCAAGGCGATCGGCGGCGGCTTTCCGCTCGGCGCGTGCCTGGCAACCAATGACGCAGCCGCGGGCATGACGGTCGGCTCGCACGGCTCCACCTATGGCGGAAATCCGCTCGCCATGGCGGTCGGCAATGCGGCGCTCGAGATCATCGCCAAGCCCGCCTTCCTCAACCGGGTCGACCAGGCTTCGGCCCGGTTGTGCCAGAAGCTCGCCCGGCTCGAGGACGAGGCCGGCGGCGTCATCGAGGAGGTGCGCGGGACCGGCCTGATGCTGGGCCTGAAATGCGCCGTTCCCAATGGCGACCTGGTCAAGGCGCTGTTGGCCGAGAACATGCTGACGGTGGCCGCCGGTGACAATGTGGTGCGGCTGTTGCCGCCGCTCATCGTCTCCGACGCCGAGATCGACGAGGCCGCGGGCAAGATCGCGGCGGCCTGCGCGGCATTGGCGCCGCAGGTCCAGGCGCCGGCCGCGCATCCATGAGGAGACGGAGGCGAACATGCCGCCGCAGCACTTCCTCGATATCAGCGATCACGACGCGGCGACCCTGCGCGGCATCCTGAACCACGCGGCCCGCATGAAGGTCGACTGGAAGGCCGGCCGGCGCGAGGCCCAGTCGCGGCTGCTTGCCGGGCTTGCGCTCACCATGATCTTCGAGAAGCCGTCAACGCGGACTCGCGTCTCCTTCGATCTGGCCATGCGCCAGCTCGGCGGCCAGACGCTGACGCTCTCCCACGACGAATTGCAGCTCGGCCGCGGCGAGACCATCGCCGACACCGCCCGCGTTCTGTCGCGCTACGCCGACGTCATCCTGCTGCGCACCGGCCATCACGACCATCTGCAGGAGCTTGCCCGCTTTTCCGAAGTGCCGGTCATCAACGGCCTCACCGACCGGTCGCATCCCTGTCAGGTCATGGCCGACATCATGACCTTCGAGGAGCACCGCGGCGCGATCGAAGGCTCGATCGTCGCCTGGGTCGGCGACGGCAACAATGTCGCCCGCTCGTGGCTGCACGCGGCGGGCCTGTTCGACGTGCGCATGCGCATCGCCTCGCCCGCCGGCTTCGCGCCCGACCCGGAGACGCTGGATTGCGCGCGCAAGACGGGCGCCGACATCCACCTCTTCGAAGACCCGGCCAAAGCGGTCGCCGGGGCCGACTGCGTCATCACCGATACCTGGGTGTCGATGAGCGACAATGACGGCAAAGAACGCCGGCGCGACTTCATGCCCTACCAGGTCACCGAGGCGCTTCTGGAAAAGGCCGCGCCTGACGCCATATTCATGCATTGCCTGCCGGCCCATCGCGGCGACGAGGTCACCGACGCGGTCATTGACGGTCCGCGCTCGGTGGTCTGGGATGAGGCGGAAAACCGGCTGCACGTGCAAAAGGCGATCCTTGCATGGTGCCTCGGCGGGGACGAGTAGCAACGCTTAAACAATGACCGTACACCAACATGGACACAAGCGCGCCGGCGCGCGCGACGATCTCGTCATGCCCTTCGAGGCGGAGGGTCTCGACGTGCGCGGGCGCATCGTCCGCCTCGGGCCCGCCGCCGACGCCATCCTGTCGCGCCACGCCTATCCGCCGCCGGTCTCGCGCCTGCTCGGGGAGGCGATCGCGCTCGCCGTGCTGCTCGGCGCCTCGCTCAAATTCGAGGGCCGCTTCATTCTGCAGACCCAGAGCGACGGTCCGGTGTCGCTGATGGTCGTCGACTTCGACACGCCCGACAGCATCCGCGCCTGGGCGAGCTTCGACGCCGACAGGGTGCTTGTTGCGGAACAGACGGGCGCGGGTCCGGCCGATCTCCTCGGCGCCGGGCACCTGGCGATGACCATCGACCAGGGCCAGGACACCTCGCGCTATCAGGGCATCGTGCCGCTCGAAGGGGCGAGCCTGGCCGACGCCGCCGACCTTTACTTCCGCCAGTCGGAGCAGATCCCGACCCTGGTGCGGCTCGCCGTCGCCGAGAGCGTGACGCCGGCCGCCAACGGCGAGACCCCGGGCCGGGCCTGGCGCGCCGGCGGCATTTTGATCCAGCACCTGCCCAAGGGCGAGCGGAGGCCTCCGCGCGATCTTCCGCCGGGAGACGCGCCGGAAGGCCTGGCGGCGGCGCCCGAAACCGAGCCCGACGCCTGGACGGAGGCGCGCGCGCTCACCGAGACGGTGGAAGCGCACGAGCTGACCGACCCGACGCTCGAGCCGGAGCGGCTGCTCTTGCGCCTGTTCCACGAGCGCGGCGTGCGGGTCTTCAGGGCGCGGACCTTGCGCGAGTCCTGCGGTTGCTCGCGTCGGCGCATCGTCGAGATGCTGCGCCGTTTTTCGGCCGAAGAGCGCGCCGACATGGTGGAGGAGGAGAGCGGCGAAATCGTCGTCACCTGCCGCTTCTGCTCGACCGTCTATCCGGTCCGTCCGGAGGAAATCTGACCTTGCGCCGGGCTGGGCGCCTGCGTTCACAAACGAAGTGCAACGCCCTGGCCCCATCCTTCGAGACGCGGCTTTCTTGGTCCCTGTCGTGGCGGAGTTCATCCTCGGGCCTGCCTTCGGCACGACCCGGGGGGCGATGCCCGGGGGGCAATCCATGCGGCGGTGCCATTACACCCCCACCCAGCTCCGCGTAAGCCGGCCAGGGCCGGAAAGGCTTCGTATCCCTCCCCCGTCAAGGGGCTATCGTATGCACACATCTCAAGTGAGCCGCCCAGGCCATTTCGAAAAAGCGAGTCTTTCCAACAAATGCGAAGGCACCGGATACTGACCGTTTCTCCTAAGGTAGGGCAGATAAGTTATTGGAATCATTGA